>NZ_RAWD01000137.1:0-23976 GCF_003612065.1 Corallococcus sp. CA047B | reverse complement strand
GCAGGAGGGGGCGGGCGGCCGGGGGAACGGGCCGTCCGGTGCCCGTGAAATGGCCTTCCGGGCGCTGGGACGTTATGGAGCGCCCCCCTCTTCGCACCCGGTTGTTGCTCTTCTATGGCGTCTCTCGTCGAAGGTCTGAAGGTCCGCTATCTCCCGCAGCCCGAGTGGGGCGTGGGGCATCTGCTGTCGTTGCAGGAAGAGGGGGCCAAGGCGCTCATCGCCTTCCCGTCCCGCGAGGACGCGCCGGTGCTGGTGTCCACCCGGGGCGGCGCGCTGGTGCCGTGGCAGTTGCCCAAGGGCGAACCCATCCAGACGCCGAAGGGGCGCAAGGCGACCATCCTGGGCGAGGAGCCGGGCGCGCGGGGCCTGCGCCGCTACGTGGTGCGCTTCGAGGACGGCGAGGACGACGAGCTGCCGGAGTCGGAGGTGCGCTGTCTGGCGCCGCGCTCGGACCTGCTGTCCACGCTGCGCGACGGGCGGGTGGGGGACGCGAAGGCGTTCATGCTGCGCAAGCAGGCGCTGGTGCTGGACGACGAGCGCCGGGGCGACGCGCTGGGGGCGCTCTTGGCCAGCCGGGTGATGGTGAAGCCGCACCAGGTGGGCGTGGTGCAGCGGGTGCTGTCCGCGCGCCGTCCGCGCTTCGTGCTGGCGGACGAGGTGGGCCTGGGCAAGACGATTGAAGCGGGCATGGTGTTCAGCGCGCTGCGGCTGGTGGGCCTGGCGCGCCGGTGTCTGGTGGTGGCGCCCAGCCACCTCACCGTGCAGTGGCTGGTGGAGCTGTTCCACAAGTTCAACCAGCTCTTCACGCTGATGGACTCGGACCGCTACGAGCAGTCGCTCAAGGAGGCGCCGGACGTCTCCCCCTGGGCGCGCTTCCCGCTGGTGGTGACGAGCCTGGAGCTGCTCAGCCGCACCCGCGAGCACCGCGAGGAGGTGGCGGCCGAGGACGCGTTCTGGGACCTGGTCATCATCGACGAGGCGCACCACCTCAAGGGCGAGAAGGCCTTCGCCGCCGCGCAGGGGCTGGCCTCCAACGCGTGGGGCCTGCTGCTGCTCACCGCCACGCCCATGCAGTTGGATCCGGCGGAGTACCACGGGCTGCTCACCCTCATCGACGCGACCACCGCGCCCTCGGTGAAGGGCTTCGAGGCGCGGCTGCAGCGTCAAGAAGAGCTGTCCGCCGCGGTGCGCGCGCTGCATGAGGGCAAGGGCGCGAAGGCCGCCGTGGCCGCGCTGGCGAAGCGCTTCCCGGAGGACGCGCGGCTCCAGACGCTGAAGGAGCCGGGGGCGCTGCTGGAGCACCTGGCGGAGACGTACAGCCTGTCGGACCGGCTGGTGCGCAACCGGCGCGCGGTGGTGGGCGGCTTCTCCACGCGCCGGCTCCACCGGCACCCGGTGCAGCTCACGGCGGAGGAGCTGAAGGCCCGCGACACCGCGCTCGCCACGCTGGCGCAGGGCACGCTGAGGGGCGCGCCGCTGGCCAACGTGCTGCGGCGGTTGGAGTCCAGCCCCGCGGCCTTCACGGGCGCGGTGAAGGCGAACCCGGCGCTGAAGGATGCTGACTTGAGGCTGCCCGGCCGCGACGCGAAGTTCCTCGCGTTCGTGGGCGTGCTGCGCGGCATCTGGAAGGCGGAGCCGCGCGCGAAGGTGCTGGTGTTCACGGAGAGCCGCGACACGCTGGAGTCGCTCCAGGCGGAGCTGTCGCGCGAGGGCGTGGAGGCGCTGGGCTACCACGGTGACCTGCCGCTCCTGGAGCGCGACCGGCAGGTGGCCCGCTTCCGCGACCCGGAAGGCCCGAAGGTGCTCATCTGCACGGAGGTGGGCGGTGAGGGCCGCAACTTCCAGTTCGCGCACCACCTGGTGCACTACGACCTGCCGTGGAGCCCCTCCACGGTGGAGCAGAGAATCGGCCGGTTGGACCGCATCGGTCAGGCGCATCCGGTGGACATCCACGTCTTCGACCCCGCGGGCACGCTCGCCTCCGACGTGCTGATGCTGCTGGCGGATGCCGTCGGCGTCTTCGGTGAGACGGTGGGCGGCCTGGACGCGGTGCTGGAGGAGGTGGAGTCCCGCATCGCGGAGCTGGCCCTGCTGCCGCGCGAGGCGCGCGTGGGCTACGCGGCAGAGCTGAAGACGCGCGTGGAGGCGGCGCGTGCGCAGGTGACGCGCGCGTATGATCCGCTCCTGGATGTGCGCAGCTTCGACAAGCCCGCGGTGGCCCGGCTGGTGGCCCGCGCGCAGGAGCGCATGGGCGAGGAACCTCCGGACGAGGACTCCGACGAGGAGGCCGCGCCGCTGGAGGATGGCCTCTGGAGCGTGGCGCGCGACCTGGACGAACGCCTGGAGGAGACCGTCACGGAGCTGGCGCGCCGGGTGGGCATTGGCGTGGACGTGGACGAACAGGTGGAGGCCTTCCAGGTGGCCTTCCAGTTCGGCCACGCCCTCAACGTGGAGGGGCTGCCCGGCATCGACGTGATGCAGGACCGCACGCTGTTGGGCACCTTCTGGCGCGACACCGCCGTGGAGGCGGAGGAGCTGGAGTACTTCGCCACCGGCCACCCCCTGGTGGAGGCGCTGTTCGGCTTCCTCAAGGACGGCCCCTACGGTCGCAGCGGCTTCCGCCTCATCGAGAAGCGCGGGCTGAAGAAGCCCGTGCGCGGCCTGGAGCTGCTCTTCCACGTCCAGCTCCCGGAGCCCGAGGACACCTCCCCCGGCGCGCGCGTGCCCAGCCGCCAGCTGGCGCGCTTCCTGGAGCGCACCCTGCTGCCCGTCGCCGTGGTGGAGGGCCCCGACGGCCCCGTGGCGGACGCCTCCGTCCTGCCCACCCTGGAAGCCGACGGCCGCGCCCTCAAGGGGGATGAGGTGCACCAGTCCTTCCCCGGCTTCGGCCCCTTCGTGGACGCGTCCCTCCCGGTGGCCCAGGCCGCCGCCCAGGCCGAGCTGGCCCGGCGCGCCCAGAAGGCCCGCAAGGCCCTGGAGGCTGAACGCGACGCTGGCGAGTCCCGCCTGCGCCTGTCCCTCTCCCACCAGGGCCTGCCCCCGGAGGCGGTGGACGCCCAGGTTGACGCGGAGCGCCATCACTATGCGCGCCTGCTCCAGGCGCTGGACGGGGCCTCGGTGGTGCTGGACTCGGCTTGCGGTTTCGCCCTCAACCGTTGAATAACCGTTGGAGCGTTATGGAATGACGTTCGGAGGGGTCCGGGCCATTTGACCGATTCCCCAATCATCGAGAATCTAGGAGGAAGCCTACATCCCCCCATGGCCCCCTCCGACCTCCAGCGACGGCGTTCCGAATCAGGTCAGGCCGCCGTCGAAGCGGCGTTGTGCATGCCGCTCGTGGTGTTCCTGGTGCTTGGCTCCCTGCAGCTCTTCATGCTGTTGCAGGGGCGCATCCTGGCGCAGGTGGCGGTGTACCGCGCGGTGCGCGCGGGCAGCCTGAACCACGGCAGCTGTCAGGCGATGACGCACGCGGCGCTGGTGACGATGCTGCCCACGGTGACGTCCACCACGACGGGCGCGAGGCTGGCGAGGGCCTTCGAGGAGCGCCAGCGCAACTACCTGCGCGTGAGCGGCTCCAAGGGGGACCTCTTCACCGAGGGGCCCATGGTGGAGATCGTCCGCGAGTCGCCGGCCGTCGCCTGGGTGCGCGGCCTGGACGGGGACGAGGACCTGCTGTTCGACGCGCCCACGGATTCCGCGGTGGAGCTGCGGCGGCGCACGCTCGAGATCCGCATGGTCGCCTGGTACTACATGCGCATCCCGTTCGCGGACTGGGTGATGAGCCGCATGTTCCTCGCCCACTTCCACCTCAAGAACTACAACCACGCCAATCCGCTGAACCCCGCGGAGAAGAAGGCGGACTGGTGGAACGACACCGACGTGGAGCTGGGCGCGGATGAGTGGCCCGGCGGCGACCTGGGCGAGCGGATGGTGAAGTGGAGCGGACAGGGCCACTACCTGTTCCCCATCCAGGTGCACGCCGCGATGCGGATGATGACGCCGGTGAAGGCGGAGAACTTCCAGGGAGGCGCCGCATGCAGCCTGCACGGCTTCTGAGGCACGGCGAACGTGGACAGGCGCTGGTCCTGTTCTCGCTCACGCTCCTCTTGCTGACGCTGATGGTGCTGATGACGCTGGGCTTCGGCATGCGCGCCAAGGAGCGCATCGAAATCCAGATGGCGGCGGACGCGGCGGCCTACAGCCAGGCGGTGTCCACGGCGCGCACGTTCAACGCCATCGCGGTGATGAACCGCGCGCAGATCGCCCACATGGTGGCCATGGCCGGCACCCAGTCGATGATCAGCTTCGGCAGCCAGTACCACGCCGCGCGCAAGGCCACGCCCTGTCCCGTGCCCGACCCGGCGTTCGCCCTCCTGGACCAGGGCGCCGCCGCGCAGGTGCAGTCGCTGCAGGGGCAGGCGGGCGCCATGTACAACGCGGAGCTGGCCATCTACCGACGGCTGGTCGGCACGCATCTGGCGGATCAGAAGCTCTCCAAGGCTGTCGCCAAGGCGGTCAACCCGGAGCTCGACGCTCCGGAGCAGGGCGCGAACAAGTCCCTGTCGGAGGTGTCCGGCGGCTCCGGCTCCATCCCCAGCAAGGACGAGCTGATGGAGCAGGTGAAGGCCGGGACGACGCCTCCGGACACCGGCGCGGTGAGCGCGAGCGGCGGTCAGGGCGATGCCATGCGCAACGCCACCATGGGCAGCATCGGCTGGACGTGGGTGCACGGCCGGCCTGGCGGCAGCGCGGGCTTCGGTTCAGGCATGGCCGCGAACAACCCGGGCTTCTCGCACTACCCCAGCATCGGGGGCATGGACTCCTCCACCTACCAGACCATCTCCGGCCGCAACTCGTGGGCGCACGACCACGCGGCGGCGCCGGCGCTCATCCCGTGCCCGGACGGCAACATCTACCCGAGCCCCACGGCGAACGCGTGGGTGATGTCGGACGAGTACCAGTCCAAGGAGGACCAGCACGTCTTCATGCTCCACCCGGCCCCGGGCCAGGGCGCGGAGTCCGGCAAGCAGGTGGATGAGCTGCACACGCTGGGCGTCTGCACCGTCTGCCCGGGCATCTGGCCGTACTCGGTGGGCTTCAACGCGGGGCTCCTGCACGACAACGGCGGGGAGAACGACTTCGGGCAGCCCAAGCTGTACTCCATGCTGCTGCGCGACTACGCCAGCAACAGCCGCAAGGCCCGGCCGGACCCCTGGAACCTGATGTTCCGCTTCAAGTTCGCGGACCAGGAGACCCTGTTCGACAACTCGGCGCCGCTGGGCCGCATCCAGCCCACCGGGCGCGAGGACGTGCAGCGCAACCAGGTGGCCCTGGCCGCGGGCATGGCCTACTACCACCGGCCCCGGCCCGCGGCGGTGGGCGGCGGCTGGGAGGAGCCTCCCAACTTCCTCAACCCCTTCTGGCGCGCCACGCTGGTGAGCACCGAAGGCGCCCGCGACGACAAGCCGGCGGAGAGCCTGGACCAGGCGGGCTTCACCGAACACGCGGGCGCGCTGCGCCGGCTGGACGAAGCGGGCTACCGGGGCGCGAGCCGCACCGGCGGAAAGTACTGACGCGCCATGGGCAAGCGAACCTTCGCGGCACGCCGGGGACAGGCGCTGGTGGAAACGGCGCTGGGCACGATGGTGTTCATCACCATCCTGATGTTCGGCATCTACTTCGCGGAGGTGGGCGCGCTGACGCTCAAGGTGCAGGAGGCCGCCAACTTCGCGCTGTGGGAGGCCACCGGCCACGTGATGCACAACCCCGAGTCCGGCGTCTTCCAGCGGCCCAACGCGGCGGCCCTCGCGGCCTCCGAGGCCGCCGGGCGCTACGGCGACTTCGACGGCCGCTCCAGCGTGGACGGCGACATGACCCTCCAGCTGGCCATCGCGCGCGCCGAGCGGATGCGCGTGGTGTGCGACTCGGACCGGCCCGCGGGCACCGGCCCCGCCATCCTCGGCGTGCGTCCGAGCGACGCGGACGACGGCTCGCCCGCGCTGAACCAGGCGATGCAGACGCAATCCGATGGCATCTCCTGCACGGCCTCCGCCACCCTGAGCACCCAGCGCATCGGCACGTTCATGGAGCCGGAGTTCTTCAAGGTCTCGCACCGCCGCGCCACCGACCAGTTCGTGGTGTGCGCCGCCGGCCGCGCGTCGAACGGCAACTGCCGCGGCCGCTTCTTCATGCTGCTGGATGACTGGGGCCTGTCCAGCGTGGCGGAGGGGCGCGCGTGTCCGCTCAGCTCGAACTCGGGCGCGCCCTGCGCGAACGTGGACTACTACTCCTGGGCGGAGCGCGTGTACGCGAAGAACGGCGGCGGCGGCGGCGCCGGCAGCGCGCTGATGGCGGGCGTGGGCGCGACGGGCGGCGTGAACGAGGACCAGTTCTTCATGAGCTTCACGGGCGCGGAAGGCGACTACGAGCAGAGCATCGGCGCGTCGCACGCGGGCAACCAGACCGTCTGGGAGACGTCCCCCTTCCGGGCGGACAACCTCTCCGTGAAGTACAACGTGAACCGTCGCAACAAGTGGCTCGGACGCGTGCGGCCGTGAAGTCCGTGGCCAGCGCGTGCGCGGCCCTGGCGCTGGTGCTGGCGCTCCCCGCCTGGGCGAAGGATGGGGGCGTGCCGGAGCCGCTGCCGCCGCGCTTCGAGTGGCCCCGGCTCCAGGTGCTGGCGCACGTGGAGGCCAGCGACATCGTGGAGGCGGAGGGCGTGCCCGTGGCGCTGCGCGCGGTGCACGTGAAGGAGAACGCGCGGGTGCTGGTGCAGCGCTTCGCGGACGCGTTCCGGGACCAGGGCCTCTACGTGGCGCCCGGCAAGAAGCAGACGCAATTGGCCAACAACGCGGCCATGCTCACCGCGTTCGATCCGCTCCGCGCCATCACGTACACGGTCATCCTCCAGCCGCAGCCGGATGGCACCACGTCGCTGTACCTGGGCGAGGCGAACCACGCGCTGGCGAAGAAGGCCTCCGCGGCGGGGGACTTCGCGCCGCTGCCGCCGGAAGCGCGCGACGTGCTGCGCGTCAACGCGGAGGGCTCGCGCACGCTGAGCTTCCAGACGGCGCTCACGGGCCCGCAGGTGCAGGCGTTCTACGACGACGCGCTCGCGAAGGCCGGGTGGAAGCCCGGCGAGGAGGCCGGCCTCTACACGCGGCCCGGTGGCGAGCTGCGGCTCACGCACGAGAACAGCAAGACGGGCCAGCGCGCGGTGGTGCTGCTCTACCAGTCCCGCGCGCGTTGAGCCGGGAGCGTCAGGCGCGCAGCTTCTCGCGCAGCGCCTTCGCGCGGCCCTGCATGTCGGGGTCCAGGCCGGTGAGCTCAATGGACTTCAAGCGCTGATCCAGGCTCTTGGGCACCTTCTTCTGGAGGGTGCCGGCCTCCTGGAGCGACTCCAGCTTCGCCAGCGCCTGGTCCACGATGCGGTCGCGCGGGTGGTCCAGCAGGCTGTCGAGGAAGTACGCGTCCTCGGGCAGCTCCGGATACTTCTCCAGGTACTCGACGACGCCCTTCACCCAGTCCGCGCGCGTCTCCGAGTCCTGCACCTTCTGCAGGGCGGCCTTCTGGGCCTTGCGCTTGCCTTCGGGGTCGAACGTCTTCGCGAGGCCTTCCGGGAGCTCTCCGCCGGTGAAGAGCGCGTCCGCGGCCGTCTTGTATTTCTGGTAGCTGGCGCTGCGCTCCAGCTTCTGCTGCGCCGGGTCATCCTGGCGCGAGTGGTACTTGCTCTTGCCCCGCTGCGCGTCCAGCTCGCGGTAGGACTTGTTGCGCTTGCCGGTGAACCCGCCACCGTCGTTGTCATCTCGGGCCATCGTCATCTCCCCTTGCGGGCGCGCCACAGCGCCACCAGTCCCCGCTGGACGAGGGTGCGCACCTGGGCCAGCTCCTGGGGAGCGAGGGGGTGCTCCTCGTCATGCTCCGCCTCGAACAACGCTTCCGTCACGTAGGCCTGGAGGGAGTCCGGCGCGGGCGGCGCATCCGAATCCCTGTCCAGCGCCGCTGCCTGCGCGGCCATCAGCCCTGGCGGCCAGCCCAGCTCCAGCATGGCGTGCAGCTCGAAGAGCAGGTGCCGGGCGATTCCGTAACCTTCGTCCGTGAGGCCGGCGGCGTCAAGCGCACCCAGCAGGCCATCCTGCCGGTTCTCGAAGGCATGCATCAGCCGCGTGCGCGCCTTGTCGTCGTCCTCCAGATAACGCCAGGCGGCCTCCACGAATTCGGCGGAAGGCGCGTCGGGGTGGAAGGGCGCGGGCGCTTGCAGCCGCTCCTTCTTGGGACGCGGCGGGCGCGGGCCGTCCTCCAGCCGCACCGACTTGCCCTCCAGCACCAGGTCCCAGAGGCCCAGCAGGTTCTGGTACAGCCGGCGCGCCAGCTCCGCGTCCTTGAAGCGGGGCTCCTCGGCGAAGAGGGTGGGGATGACGTCGTTGGCGCCGTCGCCTTCCGCGCGCGCCTCGCGCATGCGTTCGAGCACTTCGGCGGTGTCGCAGGGACTGCCGGCCAGCTCCAGCAATCCGTCGAGCGTCTGTGCGCCTTCGAACTGGCGGATGAAGTCGGGGCCTCGGTCTTTGGAGCGGCTCATCGTGGGGCAAACGGTAGACACAAGGTGGGCGTCCACGCACGAGCCATTCACGGCCGCGTGTTCACGGTCGGGGGGAGAACGGGGGGCGACCGGGCGGCGCGCGGGCTGGCTTCCGTTTCCGACCGGGCGCCCCTACTCTGCGCCATTCATGGCCGTGGAAACCTCGCCCGACACCCTGAAGTCCGCGATGCAGGAACTCTATCGGGCGCGCGCGGTGGAGGGCCCCCCGGGTGAGAACGGCCTGCGCACCGTCTGGCACCTGAGCCCGCAGGGCGCGGAGCTGCTGTCGCTCATCGACAACGAGGGCCGCGTCCGGCGCCAGGAGCTCACGCTGCTGGACGAGCACTGCATCTGGGCCAGTGGCCAGGGCGTCCGCACCGGCCGCGTGGAGCTGGGTGAAGCGCGGCGGCCCCCGGTGTCCACCGAAGTGCGCGCGGACCCGGAGCTGGTGCCCCACCGGCTGGTGCGCGCGGCGCAGGCGCTGGCCACGTACGAAGGCCAGGACCGGTACATCCTCCACATGCAGCGCGTGCTGGCGCTGGCGCGCGAGGGCCTGGAGATGTCCAGCATCGTGGCGCAGGAGCCCATGGGCCGCGCGACCTTCATGCCGGTGACGCCGCCCGCCAGGGACGTCGTTCCCGCCGCGCTGGAGCCCCGGGCCGCGCCGGAGCCGGTGGCGCCGTCGGAGCCGGAAGTGGTGCTGCGCTACGGCGAGGCGCTGCCCAACGAAGTCCTGCCCCCGGTGGTGCGCCGCTCGGAGGGGCTGGTGCTCCTGGCCGTCTTCGGCGTGGCGGTCCTGGTGGCCATCGTCATGCTGTTCGTGCTGGTGCGGGGAGGCTGAAGCGCAGGGGCGGGCGCCCGCCCCTCAGGTGCGTCACGTCCGCGTCGGTGGGCACCGGACCGGAGGTGCGGCGTCCGGCCGTCACGCGCTCCGGGCCCAGCGTGGTGTGCAGCGGGTGCGCGTCCAGCACCAGCAGGCCACCCACCGCGATGGTGAGCACCACCCCGCCGGCCCACTCCAGCGTGCGCGCGCGCCGGGCCTCGCGGGCGCGGTATCGCAGCCAGGTGAAGGCCAGCACCGACAGGCAGCCCAGGCAGCTCCAGCGCACCGTGCGCAGCCGCGCCGCCTGCGCCATGCCCTCCGCCATCAGGTCCGGCCGCAGCGACTCCGGGGCCCGCGACAGCCGGGACAGCAGCGTGAAGAGGTGGTGTGCCTCCATCGCGCCCACCGCCGCCATGCCCGCGAGCGCCGCCGACACCAGGCTGGCCAGCAGCAGCCCCCGCCGCGTCCCCCGGGGGAGGCTCGCGCGGCTGAAGCGCGCCACAGCCAGCGCCACCGCCAGCGAGCCCAGCAGCACCGCGCTCGTCCAGGCCCCCAAGAGCCGGGGCGCCATCGCCTTGCCCATGCCCGCCGTCAGCGCGACGCCCGCGTCCCCCGCGCGCACCAGGGGCAGCGCGGCGTGCATCCGCTCCAGCAGCACCTCCGTGCCCAGCAGGCCCAGCGTCCAGGGCACCGTCGCCATGCCCACCATCACCGCCAGCGGCACCGCCCGGCCCAGCAGGGTGGACCCCGCCGCCCACGTCAGCAGCGGCACCTCCACCAGCAGGGCCAGCCCCACCAGCACCGCGAAGGGCCCCGCGGAGGTCGCCACGCTCAGGAGGCCGGGCCCTCCCAGCAGGACGGGCAGCGTGCAGCCAAGCACGCACACCGTGGCGGGAACGGCCAGCGCCACGAACAAGCCGGGCGCGAGGTGTGGTCTGACTGGAACAAGCATTTCCCGTAAGAATAGGGTCCCGGGCTATTCCTGTAATTCAGACGGGAGGACGACCCACAACCCAGTAGACGACAGTGCAGACGGCGCCGGCCACCGGAGCAAGGACGATGCCCAGCAGGAGTGTCTGGCCGCAGTCAGCGGGTTCGCAGCCGATGCGCCCGTAGGCGAGCGCTCCGGCCACCAGCATGGGCAGGTGCATGCCGGCGATGAACAGGCCCAGGCCGCGCAGCACGAGGCCCCGGTACCAGGTGCGCGTCCACAGGCGGAAGACGAGCGGGACGAGCACGAGGGTGACGGTGGCGGCGGCGGCCAAGGCGAAGTGCCGGGCGGCCACCGCGACGCAGGCGCCCGCGGCCAATAGCAGCGAGGGGGCCAGGAGGAGCGCGTCGAGGGACAGCGGCGCTCGTTCGCGGGGCGGCGGCGTCGGAGGCATGGGACGGCGCCGCAGGCTGGCAGGGCATGCCCACCCGTGCAAGGCCGTGCGCCATGCCGGGGCGGGGGCAGGTGGGCACGCCGCACAGGGTCCCGCACCCTTCGGCCGGTGGACGTCGCCCTCCGGTGCAGGGGACAGCGCGCGGGCCGGGGAGTGAACAGTCGTCGCCAGGACGCGGCCGGAAGCCAACCCCGGGGGGCGGCGCGCTGTTCAGGCGGCGACGGCGCCCTCGCCCAGCAGTCGGGCATAGCGGCCGCGCAGCGCGAGCAATTCCGTGTGGGTGCCGGCCTCCACCACCCGACCGCCCTCCACCACGGCGATGAGGTCCGCGTCGCGCACGGTGGCCAGCCGGTGGGCGATGACGAGCACCGTGCGGCCCTTCATCAGGGCCGCGAGCCCCGCGCCCACCGCCGCCTCGCTGGTGGCGTCCAGGGCGCTGGTGGGCTCGTCCAGGAGCAGCAGCGACGGGCGGCACAGGAAGGCGCGGGCCAGGGCGATCCGCTGTCGCTGGCCTCCGGAGAGCCGGCCGCCGCGCTCGCCCACGGCTTCATCCAGACCGCCGGGCAGGGCCCGCACGAAGTCCTCCGCGTGCGCCAGCCGCAGCGCTTCCCACAGGGCTTCGTCCGTCGCGTCCGGCTGGCCCAGGCGCAGGTTGTGGCGCACGGTGCCGGAGAAGAGCACCGGCTCCTGGGGCACCCACGCCAGCTGTCCCCGCACGCTGGAGGCCTTGAGCGACGACAGGGGCACGCCGTCCCAGTGCACCTCGCCGCCGCTCGTGGGCAGGAAGCCCAGGAGCACGGAGAAGAGGGTCGTCTTGCCCGCGCCGGAAGGGCCCACCAGCGCCACGCGCGCGCCCGCGGGCACCGTGAGGTCCACGCCCTTGAGCGCCTCGCGGCCATCCGCGTAGGTGGCGCGCACGCCCTTCAGCTCCAATGCGCGGGCGAGCGGCCGGGCGTCATCCCCCACGTCCGGCGCCACCGGCGAATCCGCGAGCGCGAACAGCCGCTCCGCCGCCGCCAGGCCCGTGAGCACCTGCGACAGCGTGCCGCTCAGCGACTTCACCGGCTGGTAGAGCAGGAGCGCCGCCGCCATGAAGGACAAGAGCCGCCCGGCGAGCGATGGATCCAGGGACACCGCTCGCGCGCCCCAGGCCACCGCCACCGCCACGCCCACGATGCCCAACAGCTCCACCGTGGGGCTGAAGGCGCCCCGGATGAAAAGCGAGCGGCGCATCTCGCCCAGGTACGCGTCGGCTTCCGCGTCGAACGACTCCAGCGCTCGGGGCACCGTGCCGTAGGCCTGCACCACCGGCAGGTTCTGGAGCTGTTCAGCGGTGATCGCGCTGAGCGCGCCAAGGCTCGCCTGGGAGCGCGTCGCCACCTTCTTGAGCGAGCGGGCGAAGCGGTTGACCGGCAGCACGGTCACCGGCACGACGACGAAGGTGAAGAGAAAGAGTTTCGCGTCGATGAGGAAGCACGTCGTCAGCAGTGCGCAGATTTGAAGCCCATCCCTGACGTACGATGACAGCGCCTGGGTGACGGAGAACTCCACCAACGGCACATCCGAGGTGAAGCGAGCCACCAGCTCTCCCGAGTGACGCTGTTCGAAGAACGCGGGAGGCTGGGTAAGCAGGCGGCCATAGAGAAAGCCCCGAAGGTCCGCCATCACCCTCTGGCCCAGCCGCTGCATCAGGCCCCCCTGGAGGAACTGGGCCGTGGCCTTCACCAGGGCCACCGCGACGACGAGCAGGGGCAGCCGGGACAGCAGGGCCTCTGGTGCCAGGGTCATCCCCGCCACGGAGACGGGGGCGCCGGTCAGGACGGCGCGGAGCAGGGGCCCGACGATCCAGGCATACGCGGCGGTGGCGGCCGCGGCGGTGAGCGAGGCCAGCGAGCCCGCGAGCAGCAGTCGGCGGTAGGGGACCAGGTAGCCCAGGAGCCGGCGGTAGACGTGCGCGGAGGGACGGGGGGCCACGAGAGGGGGCGCACTCTGTCACCGACTCGACGGTGACGTCCAAGTGAAAGGGAGATGGGAAGCGGACGTGCATGCCCGTCTGCTCCACGGCCGGTCAGGGGGCGCCTCTGCCCGGCTGCGTTGCCGCATCCCACACATGCGGACAGCTTGAGAGGCGCCATGGAAACCAATTCCGAAAAAGAAGTCCTGTTCAATCCCGGCTGCGAGTCGGTCGTGGACGATGAAGAGCGCCGCCGGCTGCTGTGGCTGATGGCCGAGTACTTCCGGACCATCGGTTACTCCGACATCAAGGCCCGGCTCCCCGGCTTCATGCCGCCTCCGGTGCTCTCCGGCACCATCGAGGATCACCGCCCGGACTTCACCTGCAGGCAGTCCGACTCGGCGCGCACGCCCATCATCCTGGAGATCGTCACGCCGGGCATGGTGGATGATCCGACCGCGGAGAACCGCTGGAGCCTGCTGGCGAGCGCGGCCAAGCTCTACAACGCGGAGCTGCACTTCGTGGTCCCCAAGTGGTCCTCCCAGGGCCCCGTCGATCCAGCACTCAAGCGCCGGCTCTCCCGCATGGAGCTGACGGTCAACCGCGTCTGGACCGTGTAGCCGCGTGGGAGCAAGGCACCCCGCCGTACGGACCGGGGTGGGTTTCGGGCCTGGATTGCTGGCGTGTTTCGCTGCGTTATAGTGACTCTGATTTCCAACGCAGCGTAGAAACGCCAGCAATTTCCAGGGGTTCGATTCGATGGCAGCGGCCACGGGGCAGAAGCGCGACTACTACGAGGTCCTGGGCGTCCAGAAGACCGTCAACGCGCAGGATTTGAAGAGCGCATTCCGCAAGGTCGCCTTGCAGTACCACCCGGACCGGAACCCCGGGAACGCGGAGGCCGAGGACAAGTTCAAGGAGGCCTCGGAAGCCTACGAGGTCCTGAGCGATCCAGAGCGCCGCACGAAGTACGACCGCTTCGGCCACGCGGGCAACCCCTTCGGGGACGCGGGCGGCGGCTTCCAGGGCGTCAACATCAACGACATCTTCGGGGAGATCTTCGGAGACATCTTCGGGGGTGGCGGCGGCCGGGGCCGGCGGCAGACGAGCCGGGGCGCGGATCTGCGCTACAACCTGGAGATCTCCTTCGAGGAAGCGGCGTTCGGCTGCCGCCCGAAGGTGACCATTCCCCGTCCGAAGAAGTGCGACACCTGCACGGGCTCTGGCAGCAAGAGCGGCGCGGCGCCCCGGCAGTGCTCGGCGTGCGGCGGCAGCGGGGAGCTGCGCTACACGCAGGGCTTCTTCGCGGTGTCCCGGCCGTGCGGCGACTGCGGCGGCACGGGCGCGACCATCCCGGATCCGTGCGCGAAGTGCCGGGGCAGCGGGAAGATTCCGTCGGAAGAGGTCATCGAGGTCGCGATCCCCGGCGGCGTGGACAACGGCACGCGCGTGCGGCTGGGCGGCATGGGCGAACCGGGGGACCGGGGCGGGCCCGCGGGCGACCTGTACGTGACGGTCATCGTGCGCGAGCACCCGCTGTTCCAGCGAGAGGAGTACGAGGTCTTCTGCGAGGTGCCGGTGTCCTTCACGCAGGCGGCGCTGGGCGCGAAGATCGACGTGCCGACGTTGGACGGCAAGGTGAAGATGACCATTCCGCAGGGCACCCAGTCCGGCAAGGTGTTCCGCCTGCGCGGCAAGGGCATCCCGCACCTGCACAGCCAGCAGCGCGGGGATCAGCACGTGCGCGTCATCATCGAAACGCCCACGGAGCTGTCCTCCAAGCAGCGCGAGCTGCTGGAGCGCTTCGCGGAGGTGTCCGGCGAGGAGACCCATCCGCAGTCGAAGTCCTTCTTCGACAAGGTGAAGGAACTGTTCGGCTGATCCACGGTGGCACAGCCTCCTTCCCTTATCAAAGGGAAGGAGTGGCCTGTGCTCATTCACGCCTCGGGTAATCCGGTCGTTGTCCAAAGCGAGCCGAAGAGCTTGAGGACGAGATGAGGCCGTGTCCGGAAGTAGCCCAGGCCCGAGCGCAGGGCCTGTTGTAACTCGGTCATCTCGTCGAAGAGAAGGTTGTGCGTGGCCCGCTGGCGCAGGGGCCGCCACAGCCGTTCGATGGGTTGAAGCTGCGGGCTGTAGGGCGGCAGTCGGTACAGGGAGAGGTGAGGGAAGCGGCGCAAGGCCCAGTCCACCGGGCGCCCTCGGTGCCAGGGCGCGTTGTCGATGATGAGGACGACTTCGCGCCATGCCGTGGCGGGATAGGCGCGGGCGACGTCGAGCAGGTGATGGGCGAAGGCCACCTGCATGCGCTTTGTCTTGGAGAGTCCATCCTTGCGACGCGCCCGGGTGCGGCTGCCGTACAGCCTGCTCGTCACCGCCCCCGTCGTGAGGTTGGCGGAAGCGAAGGTGTGCACCACGTCCTTGCAGTCGCGAGTGCCGATGACAGGGCGGCGTCCCTTCACGCCCAGCGTCGCCGTCAGCGTCGGCACCATGGGAAATCTCGCTTCGTCCTGGCTCAAGAGGGCGATGTCACCTGCTTGCGCCTGGCGTTTTTTTCACTCAATTCCTGCCGCGCCTGCTGCTGGCGTGAAGCGTCCGCTCGAAGGAAGCGATAGGTGGGCCGGTACAGACGCACGCCATGGCGACGGCAGAAGTCCCCCATGGCCGTCTCCCGCGCCCGAATCCCCGTCTGGCGGTAGAGGAAGTCCGCCAGCGCTTCATGCGTCCAATTCGCCCGCTTGACGCCGCAGGCCCTTGGCCCCTGCTGGACCCAGCCCAGAATCACTGGCGCCAGTCCCTCGGGAATCAACGGCGTGCGGCCCGGTGCCCACTGAATCCTCAACCCGTTCAAGCCTCCCGCCCGATAGCGGGCGAGGAAGCGCTGGACGTTGCGTGTCGTCGTCCCCAGGTCCTCGGCAATCTGCTGCTGGGACCGTCCTCGGGCCGTCATCAGCACCGCCTGGCACCGCTCACGCAGACGTCGGTCCTCCGTCGTGCGGAAGCATGCTTCCAGCTCGCTCCGCTGCTCCTCACTCAGCGCCAGCCCGCTCATGCTCCTTCAACCCGGCAGACACGACGGATTCTTCCGGGCCGTGAATCAGGGGGAAAATCATCCGACCGGAATGACGACAACGCGAACGGGTATTTTCGATGCCGTGCGTTCCAGGTCCCGGATGAATCCCGCGACGTTATGAATCCGGTGGTCCGGATCATAGACGAAGCAAACCAGCGTTTGGCAATCGGGATGCGCTTGATAGCGGGCGATGTCCGCAATGAGTTCGTCGCTCAAGTCCCTGGTGTTCAAACTGGGGCGGGTTTTTTTGACCTCAATGACAATCTGTTCCTCTTTGAGGAGGAAGTCGAAACGAGGCCCACCTCCCGCATGACTTGGACCGGGCTCCTCGCTGCGCACATCATTGAAGGAAACGAGTAGCAGGGCATGCAAAAGGTCCTGAACGTCGTACTCATCGTCGATGGTGAGCGTCGGCCGGCTCGCATGACGTGTCTTTAGTTGTAACGCAGTTCGATGAAATCGATGAAGAATGATCTCCAGCTTTTCTAAGGCGGGGGCTTCTGCTTGGTGTGCCGTGGTTCTTGTTGCTGATGTCTCGAGATAACTCATTGCCTCTTTCAGCATGAGTATCTTGCCGCGGAGTTCTGCTATGCGATCGGCTAATTTTTCGTGCTCGTCCCTGGGATTGAAGACATACTGTATGCCCGCCTTCATCACTCTGGTAACCCATTCTGAGTTGTTGCCGAAGGTGTCGCTGAGGGTTGCCTTGAGTGTTGCGCTGAATGCAAAAAGCTCTTGGGGTCCAAAAGGGACGGCTGTCATTCGCTCAGCACGCTCAGTGATCGATCGTAGGAGCGCCAATCCTTCAGAGGCAGAAACTGTGGGCTGTTGTACTGGGCTTGATTTTGGGCTTATGGGCATAGGGCTTTTATGAGTAGTGCGCGCGGGTTCAGGTTTCGGATTCGCTTAGCCAGAACCATTCACCGTTGCTTTGGAGTGCGCTATTAAAGAAGAGCGCAAACCGCGAAGAAATCTGAGGGCAGTACGCGGGATCCGGAAACATTTCACGATAGCCGTCGCGGAGCGGATAGTGGTCATCCTGCTGCGCACCGACCTCCAGGATGATGCAGTTTCCGTCCTTGACCGCGCAGATGGACCACCAGTTGGCAGGTCCCCTGTCATCGGTGTCCCTTCCCCGGAGAGCTACCCTCGCGCGGACGATTTGCGCGAGAGGATGGAAGCGAAAGGGTGGATCGATCCGGTCGAAGAGGTCCGCGCCGTCGCAATGCAGGTAGAACGCGCGCAGGTCTGGATCCAGTCGCCACCCCACCCGTTGCTCGAAGGCTTCGATCTGCTCGGACGTCGCGGGCGGACGTGGGAAATGCAGACGCGTCACCTCCTGCAACAGTGGCGACATCGACATGGAATCATTCGCCATAGGGATGATCCACTCCTACGCCATTCCAGGGAGGGGTTCCGGCATAGCATTGGCCATAGGAATCCGTGACGTACTGGTGGAGGTCCTGGGGCAGGGGAATCACGTTGTCCATGGCCACCGGGTTGCCTCCATGGCCCAGGTCGAAGATGTGGTGCCCCTGCCAGGGTGTACCTCCGGCATCGCTCGGCCATGCCCCCATCTTCTTCGCCCATTCACGGCGGAAGGTGTCGCGGATGTTGTTCCAGCGGCTGCGGCTTGCGCGTGTCGCGGCGGGCGCGACGGGCGTGTAGTTGCAGCAGCAGTGCGTCACTCCATAACGAGTTCCCGCCCGGACAATGGGGCCCTCAAAGTCCATCTTGATGTCTGCCAGCCAGATACAGCCCATGAGCACATGGCCTGTGCCCGCGCACTGGCTCTCGCAGCTGCGCCGGAAGTCCGCACGGCATTGCCAGGGGCCATAATGGATGACGGTCCGGAACTGACCTCCGCCAGGGACAGGCACCGGCGGGCCCACCCACTTGCGACCCGATGCGACCATTGACGAAGAGAGAGTGCCGCAAGCAGTGGCCAGCACCGCCATGAGGAGAGCGGCCAGGGGGCCCCGGCATTGAAGTAGGTAGGGAGCGAGTTCCACGGCCGCCATGCTAGGGCGGCTGTGGCCTCTTCGGTCATTCGTTCGAGGCCGCTGCACTGAGGACCTGCGGGGGGCGAATGGAACCAGCCCCCTGGGTGTCGCTCGAACGTCCGGCAGGCGTGCGTTCCGGACCGCGCCCGGGTGCGGTCCGGAGGCCACGGATGGGGGTGGAATCGCGGGATTCCCCCTCGGTGACGCGCACGGGCATGGCGGGTGCACTGAAGCGGACGTTCCTGGGGAATCATCCCCCCGCTCAAGTGTCGACGGAGCCTCACCCGCGCTGCTATGCACCCCGCCATGGAAGTCCTCTCCGCATCGCGCCGCGCGCTCGTCGTCGCGCTGGCCCTGTTGTTGACCGCCTGTCCCAAGGCGCCCTCGCAAACGGATGGTCGGGACACGCCCGACGGCGAGCCCACCGGCCGCCCCCGCGTGGAGGTGAAGCAGGACGCGACCGCCAACGCCGCGCTCGCGCAGGCCCGCGCGGAAGCCCAGGCCCAGCCGGACAAGAAGAAGGCCGCGGAAGCCTACCTGTCCGTGCGCAAGGCGTACCCGGCCACCACCGCCGGCCAGGACGCGCTCTACAACGCGGGCGTCCTCTTCTTCGAGGCGAAGGACTACGCCAACGCGCGCAAGACCTTCAACGAGCTCATCTTCGAGAACCCCCTCTACGACCAGGCCGAGGACGCCAAGCACAAGCTGGCCCTCTCCGCGATGGAGGTGGGCGCCTACCGCGACGCGTACCAGACCCTCACCAGCCTCGCGGAGCGCGCGGAAGGCGAGAAGAAGGAGCAGCTCCTCCGGGAGGCGGCGCGCGCGGCGGAAGGCGCGGGCCTGTACTCGCAGGCGCTGACCACCGCGGTGAAGGAAGCCGGCGAGGCGCAGACCCCGGAGGACCGGGCCGCCGCGGTGGCGAAGGTGGAGAAGCTGGTGGAGGGCCGCGCGGACTTCATCGACATCGCGCGCACGCAGGAGGGCCTGTCGCCCTCCAACCCCGCGTGGCCGGTGCTCCAGTTCAAGCTGGCGCGCATCTACTACCACCTGCGCGACTGGACCCGCCTGGAGGAGACGCTCCAGCGCTTCCTGCGCGATGCTCCGGACAGCTCCTTCGCGCCGCAGGCGAAGGAACTCCTGGCGCGCGCCACCCGCCGCGTGGAGGTGCGTCCGCGCACCGTGGCGGTGCTGCTGCCCATGACGGGCCGCTACCAGCCCATCGGTGAGGCGGTGCTGCGCGGCGTGAAGCTGGCGCTCCAGGGCAGCGACGTGGAGCTGGTGGTGAAGGACACGCAGGGCGACGTCAACAAGACGGGCCAGGCGATGGAGCAGCTCGCGTTCGACGACGGCGCCATCGCGGCGCTGGGGCCGCTGCTGGTGGACGACACCAAGCGCGCGGCGCTGCTGGCCGAGGAGCTCCAGGTGCCGCTTTTGACGCTGAGCCGTCAGGAGGGCATCACGGACATTGGCCCGTACGTCTTCCGCAACATGCTGACGAACTCCGCGCAGGCGCGCGCCATCGCGGACTACGCGATGAACGTGAAGGGCTACAAGAAGTTCGCGGTGCTCTACCCGAACATCCCCTACGGCGTTGAGCTGGCGAACGAGTTCTGGGACGAAGTCGTCGCCCGTGGCGGCGCGGTGCGCGGCGCGGAGGCGTACACGCACGACCAGACCACGTTCACCAGCGAGGCCAAGCGCCTGGTGGGCCGCTACTACCTGGAGGACCGCGGCGACTGGGCGGAGGCCGTGCGCGACGTGCAGGGTGAGAACATCACGGACGCGTACCGCCGCCGCAAGGCGATGGAGAAGGCGCGCAGTGGCGTGGAGCCCATCGTCGACTTCGAGGGCCTCTTCATCCCGGACGACTGGCGCCGGGTGAGCCTGGTGACGCCCGCGCTCGCGGTGGAGGACATCGTCACCAACGCGTGCGACCCGCGCGACCTGGAGCGCATCCGCAAGACGACGGGCAAGAAGGACCTGAAGACCGTCACGCTCTTCGGCACCAACCAGTGGAGCAGCCCCAAGGGCCGCTCGGGCCTGCCGGAGCTCTTGGAGCGCGGCGGCAAGTTCGTCACCTGCTCGGTGTACGTGGACGGCTTCTTCGTGGACTCGCAGCGTCCGGCCACGCAGAAGTTCGTGAAGTCCTACCGCGAGGCCTACAAGGAAGGCGGGCGCGACCCCGGCCTGCTGGAGGCCATCGGCTACGACTCGGCGCGCATGGTGCGGCAGGTGCTGGACAAGCAGCGCCCCAACACGCGCGCGGCGATGCGCGAGGCCATGGCGGGCCTGAAGGACTTCGACGGCGCCACCGGCCGCACCTCGTTCAATGACAAGCGTGAAGCCGACAAGCAGCTGTTCCTGCTGTCGGTGGACAACAAGGGCGTCAACGAGATCAACGTCGACAAGGAGAAGGCCGCCGTCCGCGGCTCGGGTTCATGAGCGCGCGCGCTGGGGGCTTCGTCCTCGCGGGCATCCTGTGCCTGACGGGCTGCGGGCACGCCCGCGTGGGGCTTGCGCCGGACACGCTGACGCGGCTGGAGGCGACGCCGGGCGGCTACCTCACGGGCCCCGTGGAGGGCTTCGGCACGAAGCCCGCCGTCCTCAACCGCAAGGACTTCATCTGGGCGCTGGACTTCGCGCCCCGGGGCGGGCGCGTGGCGTACACGCGCCTGGGCAACAAGGCGTACCACGTCTCCGTGTGGAGCCTGGACGCTGGCGCCGCGAAGCCGGACGGCGCGGACGCCCGGGCCCCGGTGATGCTGGCGGATCCGGAGGTCAACGCGCAGCAGTACGACCTGGAGGGCGTGAGCTTCTCGCCGGATGGCGCGCTGGTGGCCACGGTGAGCCGCAGCGGCGCGGTGCAGTTGTTCGACGCGGCGACGGGCGCCCAGAAGGGCGCGCTCGCCACCGAGGAGCCGCTGGTGTCGGTGGCCTTCCACCCGGATGGCCGGTGGCTGGCGGTGGGCAGCGCGCAGGGGCTGGTGACGCTGCTGTCGGTGCCGGGGCTGGCTTTCGGCGCGGAGTCGCGGCTGCACGTGGGGCCGGTGAGCGCGCTGGCGTTCGCTCCGGACGGGACGCTGTATTCGGGTGGCTGGGACGGCCACGTGCGCGCGTCGGACACGCCGGAGCAGTCGCTGCGTCCGGACGTTGCGCGCACGCACTTCGAGCGGCGCGGCGGCTTCGCGGCGGTGCAGGGCAGCCTCAACGGGGGTCCGCCGGTGGTGCTGGCATTGGACTCGCGCCTGCCGGGCGTGGTGCTCACCACGGCGGCGGCGACGGCGTCTGGCATCGACGTGGCGTTCCTGAAGGACACCGTCACCGTGCCGGGCGCGCTGGGCAACACGGTGGCGCGGCTGGCGCGGGCCCAGACGCTGCGCTTCAAGGCGCTGGTGTTGAGGGGCGTGGACGTCGCGGTGTGTGACGCGTGCGTGCCCCAGGGCAGCCAGGGCGTGCTGGGCACGGCCTTCAGCGACCGCGTGGACACGGTCTTCGACGAGACGACGGCGGAGGCGGTGCTCACGCTCAAGGGCGGCGTGCCCGAAGGCACGCCGGAGGTGGTGGCGCGGGAGCTGACGCCGAAGGCGGACTTCCCCTTCCCGGCGCACGTCAACGACGTCACCGTGGATGCGCGCGGCCAGCGCCTGGGCGTGGCCTTCAGCGAGGAGAAGGCGGAGCGTAACCGCAAGGTCTACGAGCGCGAGCGCAAGGGCCTGGAAGACCCCCAGGGGCCGTGGAACGCGGGCGCGCTGGTGGACGCGGGCTCCGGCAAGGTGCTGCGCAAGTGGGAGGTGCACCACGGCGTGGTGTCCTCCGCCGCCATCTCTCCGGATGGCCGTTCGCTGGCGTCGGGCGGTTGGGACAAGACCGTGCAGCTCTTCACCGAAGCGGAGCCGCTGCCCCGGGGCACGCTGGAGTTCGGCTGGTCCGTGCGCCGCGTGCGCTTCACCCCGGACGGGCGCCAGGTGGGCGTGGCCGCGTGGACGCCGCAGAAGGTGACCGGCAACCAGGAGAGCGACCCGGCGGCGATGGTGGTGGGCGTGCACTACGCGTCCCCCGCCGTGGAGGCGCGCGCGACGGCGGCGGCTCCCCCGGCGGTGGAGGCGACGCCGGCTCAGTAGTTGAGGAACACGGCGCTCTGCGGAACGCCGCGCAGGCGCAGCTGGGCCATCACGTCCTGCACCATCTCCGCCTGTCCGCACACGAAGGCGACGGCGTTCTCCAGCGGCTCCTCGCCCAGGTGGGCCTGCACGTAGCCGGTGAGGCCCTGCCAGCCGCTGGCCCCGGGCTGGCTCACGGTGCGCACCACGCGCACGTCGTCCGCCTGCCACCGCTCCAGCTCCCGTGCGTAGGCGAAGCTGCCCGGCGTGCGCGCGCCGAAGTACAGCGTCACCCGGCCGTACGCGCGGCGCTCCTGGTGCAGGCTGGCGATGACGGGGCGGATGGCGGAGATGCCGGAGCCGCTGGCGAACAGCAGCAGGTCATGGCCGCGCGCCTTCTCCATGGGGAAGCCGGGGCCTTCCGGGCGCGACACCTCCACGGGCGTGCCCATGGGCAGGCGCAGGAGGGCGGAGGGCAGGGCCCCATCGTCCTTGAGGAGGAACTCCCAGTGCGTGCCGTCGGGGGCGGGCGGCGAGGCGATGGCGAACATGCCCGGCGCCTGGCCAGGGAGGCGCAGGCGCACGTACTGCCCGGGGTGCGCATGGGTGCCCATGAGGGCCGTCCCCCGGAGGTCGAGCACCAGGTCGGTGAGGCCATCCGCCGCGGGGGCGCGGGCACCGACGGTGGCGGTGTGCCAGTCGCTCATGGGGCCTTTCTAACCGGACCTTCTGTCACGTGCCCACCCTGGGTAGAGTCGGGGGCGTGAAGACCGTCTTCTGGCTGTTCATGTTCCTGGTCGGCCTGGCCGGCGTGGTGATTCCGCTCACGTACCTGTACACGGCCAGCAAGCTGCCGCGTCTGGAGAGCGAGTTCGACGTCGAGAGCCAGCTGCGTCACCGCATCGAAGGCGACCGCATGAGCGTGATGGTCGGCCGCATGGACGGAGGCGGCAGCGAGCGCGCGCGGGTGGCCTTCTCGCGGCCGGACTTCTCGCGGATGCCCAAGGACCTGGTGGCGCTCTACATCCGGCAGATGGACTGCCCCACCTACTTCCAGACGCCGCGCGAGGACGGGCGCGCGTGGGCCTGGCGCCTGTTCGCGGGCGTGACGTTCGGGACGGTGCCTCCCGGGGACGGCGCCTGCGAGCGGCGGCTGGCGATGCGCATCGCGCGGGAGGTGGGCATCGAGGGCACCCTGCCGCTGTCGGTGGCGGCGCACCGGCTGCACGCCTTCTTCCAGAAGGACCAGCTCATCGCCTACGAGCTGTCCATCCTGCGCTTCGAGCGCGGCGTCATCGGCGTGGAGGACGCGGCGCGCAAGCTCTTCGGCCGCGAGCTGGCGGAACTGCAGCTGTCCGAACTGGCGGAGCTGCAACTGGCGCTGCCTCCCTACGGTTTCTACTCCGACCTGAAGACGTGCAAGAACTCCAGCCTCATCCGGCAGAACCGGGACCTGCTGCTGCAGGACCTTGCGGGGTACTCGCTGGTGAGCGAGGAGCGCGCGCGCAACGCCATCGCGCAGCCGGTGGCGTGCCTGTCGGTGAAGTAGCCGTCGCGGTGCCCGGGGGCGCGTGCCTCAACGCCGCACCTCCGGGGGCACCTGGGACAGCCAGCCCACCTCCAGCGCGGCCCACAGGCCCAGGAGGATGGCCTCGGCGGCATCGTGGCGCAGCGACGTGGGACGGGGCGCGTGGGACCAGTCGATGACCCGCCGCGCGAGTCCATCCGCGGCGTCCTTCGCCTGGGGGCCGCTGCGCTGCTCACGCGCGTAGAGCAGGCGCGAGCGCCAGTCCTCGGCGGCCACGCGCAGCACGGGCAGGGCGCGGCGTGAGGCCTCGCGCTCCCAGACGTCGGCGATGGGGCCGCCGCCCTCCAGCACGAGCCAGGCGAGGGGGGCCGCGTCGAGGAGCACGGCGGGCACCGCGCGCTTGAGCCGCGCGTGCGTGCCGAAGTTCTGCGAGCGGTACCACCGCAGCCGCCCGTCCGCGCCGAAGCGCGCGAGCCCGGAGCGAAGCCCCAGGTCCACCGCGAGGAGCGCAGGGCCGGGGGCGGCGTTCACGGGC
>NZ_RAWD01000136.1:0-24017 GCF_003612065.1 Corallococcus sp. CA047B | reverse complement strand
CCTTCCCGAACCGCGAGGAGGAGGCCCTGGCCATGGCGCAAGCCCGGGCGCGCGCCCTTCGCAACCACCGCCCGGACGGCACCACCCCTCCCCCGCTGGTGAGCGCGGACGGGGAGAAGACGGCCGCCATGGCCGCCCTCCTGCGCGGACAGGCCCCGGGCCAAGAGGCGCCCTCCTCCCCCGCAATGGAGGGCCAGCGCGCCCTGGCGGCCGCCCTGCGCGGCAACGCCCCGGGCATGCCCACCGCCAACCCCAGCGCCTACAACCTCTTCGCGGCCCCCGACGTCGCCACCGCCGACGGCGAGGCCGGCGCCATGCATGCCGCCCTCCGCCAGCAGCGCGCCGCCGGCAACCTCGGACTCCTCACCGGCGACTCCGTCCTCTCACGCTTCGGACAGGCGCAGCTGGCCGGCAGCGGACAGCAGGAGGCCATGCTCGCGGAGGCGGGCCAGCAGCGCTCCGGCAACGTGCTGAAACAGGCCCTGGCAACCGCCAAGGCCCAGCAGGACCTGGAGGAAGAGAAGCGCCGCCGCGAGCAGCGCCTCGCGGACATCGCCCACTCCGACGGCCAGCGCGCACTGGACCGCAACAGCCGCGAGAAGGCCGCTGCTATCGCGGCGGGTGACAAGGCGACGCAGCAGAAACTGGATACGGAGAGCGGCCTCCGCAAGGAAGTGCAGGGCAACCCCCTGGTGCGTGAGTACCAGCTGTCAGCCGTTGCATACGACAAGGTGCGGCGCGCGGCTGCCGACCCGAGCCCTGCAGGCGACCTCGCGCTCATCTTCGGGTACATGAAGACGCTGGATCCGACTTCCGCGGTGCGCGAGGGCGAATTCGCCAATGCGCAGAACGCGGGCGGCATCCCCGACCGCGTGCGGAACGCCTGGAACAAGGTGCTGACCGGCGAGCGCTTGAATCCGGAGCAGCGGAAGGAATTCGTCACCAGCGCGGCGAGCCAGTTCGGCGCGCTCAAGCAGCGCGCCGAGTCGCTCATCGGCGGGTACCGCGACATCGCGACGGACGTCGGCGTGTCACCCACGCGCGTCGTCGTCCCGGGGACCGTTGTCCCCGACATTGACCTGGAAGCGCGGCCTGCGTCGAGCGGTCAGGCCGCTGCTCCAGGTGCTGGCGGAAGTCTCCTCATTCTCCAGATGCAGAAGGGGAAGCGTGCAGTGGACCTCATCCCAGAGGGTGAGGCTCGACGCGTCCCTATGGGCGGAGGGAAGTACCGCGTCATCAAGAAGGTGAACGGCAAGCTGCGCGTGCTGAGCGAGGGCTGAAACATGGCGGACACCAAGACACGCAGGCCGGAGAAGAAGCCGGAGCCGGTGGACGTCGGCCGGGAACTCACGGATGAGGAGGCCGCGGCGATTGACAGCGCCGCATGGTCAGCCAGCGACGAATCCGGGCGTGAACTCACCGACGACGAGATGGCCGAGCTCGACAGCGCGGCCTGGGTGGCGGAACCTCAGAGCGTAGGGCAGGCCAAAGCAGGTGTGCTCGGCTTTGCCCAGGGAGGGACGCTGGGCTTCGCGGATGAATTCGGCGGACTCATCGGAAAGGCGGTACTGCCCGAGTCCACCGTTCGCCTTGGCGCGGCCGCCCAGCCGGCGCCGGACGACACACCCGAGGTCCGAGCAGCGAAGGTCGATGCCCTGGTGAGCGAGGCGCAGACGCCGAAACCGTACGCCCTCGTCCGTACGCTCATGCGCCGCGAGGCAGACGCGGCGCACGAGCAGCACCCCAAGACGTACTTCGGCGGCCAGTTGGCCGGCGGCATCGCGAGCAGCGTGGCGCTGCCAGGCGGAGGGGCACGCACCCTGGGGCAGGCCGTGAAGTCAGGCGCGGCGATGGGGGCCGCTCAAGGGCTGGGGGAGAGCCGGGCGGAACTGGCGGATGGCCAGACGAGCGTCGGAGACGTGGCCCACGCAGCCATCGACACCACGGTTGGTGGAGCAGGCGGAGTTGGAGGCGCCGCGTTCGGTTACGGCGTGGGCAAGGCAGCCCCCACCCTTGTTCGGTGGGCGCGGAGCCGACTCGACAACGGCGCAATCGAGCGGGCACGCCGCGTCCTCACGAACGGCGCGGACCAGCAGTCGAAACGGCTCGCCATTCCTGAAGAGGTCGTCCGAGAAGCGCTCGATTCCGGCGCCATCGTGCCGTGGGGAACCACGGCCGGTACAGCGAAGCGTTTGGATGCGCTGGCGGATGCGCGCAACACCGCGTACGGAGACATCCTGGAGCGGCTTCAGCAAGCTGGCGTCCAGGGCCCGCGCGCGGAGGAACTCGCGAGGCAATTTGCCAGCGAGGCCGAGGACCGCGCGCTGAATTCGGGCGCCAACAAGTCCGTCGCCCGCGCCTTCGAAGCGGAGGCTGAGAACGTCCGGAATATCAACCGGCCGGAATTCCTGCTGCTGGGCGAATCACCGCCGGCCGTGCCCTTCAGCCGGGCGCCGGCTACACAGCGGCCCGTGCCGACGCCGCCACCCGCGACGTCCCGCCTCCCGTTGGCGCGTGGCGCGAACGGGCGCTTTCTCCCCCGCGCTCAGCAGCCACAGGCGCGCGCCCCAGCGCCCCCGCCGGTGGTGATGCCGTCTCCCCCCTCGGGCCCGACGGTTTACGCGGCGCCGGTGAGAGGACCCATGCGCTCGCGGCTCCCTCTCACTCAGGCCGAGCGAATCAAACGCGCCCTTCAGAAAGAAGCCCGCTACGGGCGCTACGAGGAAACGCCCATCAACGAGGCGAAGAAAGAAATCGCCGCCACGTACCGTGAGGGCATTGAACGTGCAGTGCACGAGGCTGGCGAGGCAGCCCCTCCTCGAAGCGAGGTGGCGGAGCTTGCCGAGGAGTTCGTGCCCGTGAAGCGCCAACTCGCCCGGACGCTGGCGGCCCAGGAGGTTGCGACGCGCGGTGCGTCGCGTGGCGCGCAACGCGTCGGCGGCGCTGCTGGCCCGAGCGCTTTCGACGTCGCCAATGCCGCCCAGGCGAGCGGGACGTCAGGGCTACCGGCCATGGCCCTTGCCGCTGCCGGACGCGTCTGGAAGGAGCGAGGGCCCTCGACGCTGGCGGTGCTGGAGAATGCGAGCCAGCGTGGGGCCGGGCATCTGGCGAACTACCTCCAGGCGGCGGAAGGCCGCGGTGCCGCCGGAGCGACCCTCGGAGGTGCGACGGAACGGTCGACGTTGCCGAGTGCGTTCGACCCCTACGTGGCGCAACTCTTCATGACCGAAGAGGAGAGGCGCATGGAGCAACAGCGAGCGATCGCGGAATCCTTGAGACGACGGACACCATGAGGACTACCGCTTCAACATGGAGACGTTTGACACATCCATCGCAAATTCGACGTGCCCGACATCCTCTCCAGTAGCTGGGGATACGGTCGTCGTGATGGTGTTCCACGCTCCGGCGCGCAGATCGCTGCTGAGCACCTGATCCTTAGAACGAAGCGAGGCGCGCCAGTCCTCGAACAGTTGCGATGCGTCACCTGCCGTCACCGTCGGCCGACGTCGCCCCCACTTGATCTTCAGCGTGGGGTGGCCATACGCAACAGCTTGAGGATTTCCGATTCGGAACGTCAGCTTCTGACCGTCAGCATACGGCTCTATCTTATCGAGTGAGACAAGGAATGTGCCACTTGGGGTGTAGAGCGAACCGTAGCCGGAAGTGCTGGGTGAGAATTCAATGCTGTCTGACAGTTTTGAGGAGAGAACCTCGGTTTCAATAAACTGTCGTGCTGCCCCTGACTCCAACTCAGCCACTCGCTGCTGCAATTCGAGGATTCGCTGTTCCACCGCCACAAGGCGCTGGTATTCGGCGGGATCTGGACTTGGCTGGCATGCGACGCACGCGACGACGCATGCACCGATTGGGAGGCGCATGCCCTTAGCCTCCCGCGCATGGCGGGCGCGGGTCAACGGGCACCGTCAGAAGACGGACGCGTCGACGGCGGAGCAGTCGAGGGCGATGGCGCTGGCGCCACCGGTAGCGAAAACCAAGGGCTTAGTGAAGTCGAAACCCTTACACAGTGCGTTCTCGTCATCGACAGCAAGACGCGTTTGCGTGTAGGTCCACAACAAGCCGGAGTCGTCCCGCCGCTCAAGGACGACAGCCGTTACGACATTACAAATGCCACTGGGCTTCGGCTGGTTGACCCACTTCGTCTTGCTCATGCGCGTGAAGGACATCGTGTAGGCATTTGAGCTGATGTGACAGGTCTTGGCGGTCGTCTCCTTCATCCGAAGATAGGCATCCACGAGGCAGACGTCGTCCTTGCATGCGCACATCGACTCAAACTGGTCGAGTGCCGTCGTGAGCGCCTTGCGCCGGCCTTCAGTGATATCGCTGGCCTTACCGGCGACGTCCTTTCGCAACTCACTCACAATCTTCGCAGAACACGCCTTCGAGCGGCCCTGCCTCATCTCATTCATGTGGGAAGCGATGTCTGTCTTTTCCTTCGCCACCTCAGCCGCCACCTCAGCATCCGACTTCCTGGTGACGCTGAGTTGCGTGAAAGTGCAATCGATGGTCTTGAAGGGGGCCTCGCCCGTGCAGTCCATCGTCAACCATGCGTTGGAGTCGACGGCCGGGATGAGCACGAACCTCGGGGGCACATCCTCCTGCGGCGACTCCTTCCGAGGAGGCGCAGCAACGGCGGTGGTGCTCGCCACGACGGCTACCAGGAGTACAGGGAGTCGCATCCCACCAGCCTCACGCGCCCCGCCCTCCCCCGTCAACGGGCGTCGGGACACGCACCGTCACCTACGGGAGCAACGCGCGGCTGAAGGGATTGCGGGAGGCTCAGTCCTCAGCGCCGACCGGCTCCGGGGTCGGGCTGTGGACGAATTTGCGCTCCTCAGCATAGACGCGGAGGTTGGTCTGAATGGCCTTCTTGAGGGCCTTGTTCGTCAGCGCATGGCGCATGTCGATGCTGCCATGCGCGTCGTCGACGGCTGTCGGATCCTCGTAGACATCGCAGGTTTCCGTCGCGCACTCGGAGGTGGTGACCGCCCATGTGCCGCATGCGGGCAACCCCAGGCCGCCCTGCTCCTTTGCCTTGGTGTACAACTCGAACGCCTTCCCCGGAGTGGTTTTCGACTCCAAAGAGACCGAAAGCCCGCTCTCTGTGTCCTTGAGCCGAAAGGCCATCTCCGTGAGCCGTCCCTTGCGCCAGAACTTGGGGTGAACCTGCCGGAAGCACCTTTCCTCGGACGGCTGAACCTTCGGCCCGGCAGGCGCAACTGGGGCACTGACGGCGATGGCAGGGGCGGCGACAGAAGGTGCAGTCGCAGTGGGCACCACGTTGTCATTCGTCGTCGTGCTCATACTGGCTCCTGGCGCATCTTCATGGAAAGCACGAACGCCGACGTTGCCCCCAGCGCGACGTCTTCGTCGGCCCCAAAGCCGACATCACGCGCCTCGGTCTGATGCGTCTTCGCCTTCACGGCGTGCAGGTAGGCGGTTTTCTCCACGAGGTTGAATTCCGCGCTGACCTCCCATGGCTTGAAGGTCCATTCCGCCTGAACTCCGCCCTCGGGCGTCGGGTAGAGGTAGGGGCTGGGGACTCCGTAAGAGGCCATCAGCGTGAGTAGGATGCCACGCAGCCAAGCGAGCCCATCCTTGGACGGGACTTCGCCCTCCTCGCCGTCGAGCCAGCCTTGCTTTAGCTCTTCAAACTCTCGGAGCTGGCTTTCGACGTCGGCCACATCGTCCTCACTCAGGTCGCTCTCTAGCGTAACAGTGGGGGGGTCCTCAAAATCCACGAAGGCGTCGGCACTGTTGAAGTTCGCGATTCCAGTAACCTGGATTCTCGTGAACCTGTAGTCCTCCAGCGCCTTGATGAGTTGAGTCCTCAGGGCCGATGGAAACGGAACGTTGATGACGCCGTAGTAGGTGTCGCTCGGCCGGAACCTGAACGTTTTCTCCTCAACGTCCACTGAAGCTAGCCACCCTGAGAGGTCGACTTCGCGGCTGTAGGTGTCCGAGGTCAGGAGGACAAGCCGTTTCCTCGTCTCGGACGTGTACCTAACCGCGGGGGTGTCATTGCTCGCCTCGCGGAGGACGAATGCCTCGTCGTCGCGCAGGCTCCTTCCGAACTTCCGAAAAAGCGGGATGACGTTGCTGGGGAAGGTTTCCGGCAGCCGACCTGTGCGGTTGACATGGTCGATACCATCGGTGAGTACCTGTTCCCCGCGGTCGAAGTCGTCCGGTTCGCCCGCGAGAAGCGCCCCGTCCTCATCCGTTTGGACGACGCGCTCCAGGCGCGCGACTGCGGAGCCCTTCTCGATGCCGGCGAGACGGAGTTCAAACCGCCGCGTGAATCCCTTCGGGACGCGCGTCAGATTCAGCCGGGTGCGTACCAACTCTTTCGCCAGCCCGACGATGATCTCGTTGTAGGCAATGAGTTCCGTGAGCGCATCGATGGGAATGGCGGGGGAGTCCGTCTCAAAGCGCTCGCCTACCAGGGTCGGGGTCGAGAATGGGCGGCTCTTCGTCGGCATGGTCGGTCGACTTCATGCCAGAGCCGGTCCGGGAATCGCAAGGAGTCCACCGTTTCATTTGCCGGGGTTCCTGTTACCCCACGTGCATCCACGTGAGGCGCAGGAGTGGGGCGGCTAGTCCTCTCCCTCGGCCAACTTCACGTAGTAGCTAAAGAGGCGCTCCGCGAGGCGCATGAGTTCCTCGCTGGACATGGCGTTGAGCGTTGCCGCGATGGAACCCTCGTTCTGTTCGCCCGCGATGTGCGTCGCGTCCTGATGGATGGCGTGGGCCTCCGGCCAAAGGGCCGGGGGGTGATGTTGTGCATCGTCCGCCATGCCGAACTCCCAGATGGCCGACTGAAGTCGGGCGCGAAGCGGCGCGTCCATCGTCGCAAGGAGTTCGACGGCATACCGCGTTTTCGAAAGACCGTGAGCGTGCAATGGATTGAAGGTCATGCACGCACTATAGCCCGGCCCTACCGCTTCTTCTTCTCCCGGGCGGCGAGGGCTTCCTCCAGTAGTCGGACTGCCACTTCGTCCGGGCCGAGGCGCTCGCTCGCTGCGAGGGCGCGCACCGCCTCGGCGTGCTTCGACAGGCAGTCGTACACGCCGAACCCGAGCAGCATCGCCTTGACCCGCGCGCTGTTGATGGAGCGGAGCCGCTCCGCTTCCTTCATGGCCTTCGCGCGCTCGTTGAGGGACGCGGGCGCACGCATGCTGAACTGGTCGTCGAACTTCTCTTCCTCGGGCTCGAACAGCATCGCCACCTCCGCGTGACCCTTGATGTATCCCACGAAGAATCCCACCTGCAACCCCTCCCGCTTGACATGAAACCCAGTTGGGATACATTTCGGGTCACATCCCAGGAGGCACCATGGCCACGAAGCGGACGGCGAAGCGGGACTGCGAGAAGGGCGACTGCGGCACCACCACCTGCCGGGCGTGCGCGCTGCGCGTGCTGACGGCGCGGGTGGAGGAAGCCCGGCGCGCGGTGGGGCACCTCCAGGACGCGGCCCCGGAGCGGGCGCTGCCCCACGGCTTCTACGCCGCCTCCCTCATGCAGGTGGAGGCGCTGCTTTCGGACGCCCTGGCGTCCATCCACGCCCCTTCCGTCACGGTCGGACGCTAGTGTTGCAGGCAGCCATGAGGGGCCGGATGAATACGAGCGAGCGCGAAGCGTCGAAGGGCCACAACACGGGCGGCGTCGGGCCGTACCGCTTCGGGAAGCGTCTCCGGGTGGGTGAGGGGCTGGGCCGGCTCTACGAGGCCAGGAATGAAGTCACCGGCGCGCCCGGCTTCGTCCTGCTGCCCACGGGGGCCCGGCCGGACCTGGAGCCCCAGGTGGAGTTGGCGCTGCGCGTGAGCACCAGCGTCTCGCCGCCGTACATCGCCCTGGAGATGGAGTCCGGCCCGGCGACGCCCTCCGAGGACGCGGAGGCGGAGGTGGCCGACTTGACGGACGACCTGGCGGACATGGTGACGTCGGCGCTGCGAAGCCCCCGGCGGCTGACGCACCTCTTCTCCGGCCGGAAGGAACTGGGTCCGCGCACCGGCAGCCCTGCGCCCGTGCCGGCTCCCGTCGTTGCCCGGCCCCGGCGCGCGCTGCGCATCGTGGTGGCCTGCGCGGCCGCCATCGCCGCGGTGTTCCTCACCGTCCCCGGGGGGCCGACCGAGCCGCCCCGGGAGCCTCCCGCCGAGCCAGCCGTGGTGTACGTGCCAGCGACCATCGACGACGGCGTCCTGACGAACACCCTCGCCGGGGGCTCGTCCTCGCAGCCTTTGAAGGTGGAGCGGCGCATCGTCGTCCCGGACCGGCCTCTCGACGGGCAGAAGGTGCCCCCGTGCGCGCGGCCCGAGCGCGAGGTCAACGGCGGGTGCTGGCTGAAATTGGACGAGAAGATCCCGTGCCCGCCTAAGACGGCGGAGCACAAGGGCGGCTGCTACGTCGCCGTGCCCGCGCCCCCGGGGAACGCCCTGTGGGAGCTTCCGCCGCGTGACATGGCGCCCGCGCGCCCTGCCGGCCGAGGTGGTGAATGACGGCCCAATGCTCCAGGCGCAATGGCCCTGTGGCCGCTCCGCCGGAGGAGCGCTTCTGGCGACGTGTTACGAAGACGGAAGGCTGTTGGGAGTGGCAGGGCGCGCGAAACATCTTCGGGTATGGCCACTTCCAGGTTGCTGCCCTTCGCATCCGATTCGCCCATCGGTACTCATACACGCTTCACCATGGCCCCATCCCCGCGGGCATGGTCATCTGCCATCGCTGCGACAATCCACCGTGCGTCCGCCCTGACCACCTGTTTCTCGGCACGCAAGCGGACAACATGGCGGACAAGGTGGCGAAGGGCCGCCATCAAGCGTCTAGGGGCGAGGAGCAAGGCCTAGCAGTGCTCACGGAGGCGGACGTCGTCGCCATCCGGGAGGCATACGCGGCCGGTAAGGCGGGCCTTCGGAAGTTGGCAAGACAGTACAGGGTGTCGACACGCACTATCGCCGGCGCCTGCTACGGCCGGACGTGGCGTCACGTGCCTTCGCCGTACATGTTCCGGCCGCGTGCGAAGACCAAGCTCACCGAGATGCAGGTGCGGGCCATTCGCACGCGGCATGCGGCTGGAGAAAGGTGTAACGCCCTGGCCCGAGAGTACGGCGTATCGGACGATACCATCAGCAGCATCGTCCGGCGCTTCTCCTGGAAGAACGTCGAGTAGCGGCGGCCCTGCCCGGCCCCCCGTGGCGTCTTCGAGCGTACGAAGTCCACAGGGGGCCCGAGTCTGGGGGGCATGCGAAATCGCCTCGCCCCCCTCTTCGCGGTTACGGCCGCCGTCGGCGTCGCCCTCGGCCTGGTTGCTTCCCTGTCGCCGCCGGCCGGCGCCACGCGCAACTCGTCGGGCACCTACTCACTGCCGACGGGCAACCCGGTGGTGCCGGGCACCACCATCAGCAGCACCTGGGCCAACAGCACCCTGGGGGACTTGTCCACCGAGCTGACGGACAGCCTCTCCAGGAGTGGCAAGGGCGCCATGCTGGCCCCGCTGCGCCTCTCGGCGGGCAGCGTCGCGGCCCCTGCCCTCTCCTGGGACGTGGACCCGGACACGGGCCTCTACCGCGTCGGCGCGGGAAGCGTCGCCATGTCGGTGGACTCGACACAGATGCAGCGGTGGCAGTCGGGTGCCGACGCGGGCACCACCATCACCGGTACGGCGTCCATCTCCGGGGCCACCACGTTGGGCGGGGCCCTCTCCGTCACCGGCGCCACCATGCTGGGCGGCACCGTCACCGGCAACCCGACGGTGACGATTGCCAGTGCCGACGGCGGCGTCGGCCTTCAGGTGACGGGCGGCCCGGCCAACGCGGCTGGCGTGGTTGCCACGGGCGGCGGCACCGGTGACGGAATCCAGGGCATCGGCGGAGCTGCCGGAGGCCAGGGCGTGCGCGGGACGGGTACTGCAACCAACAGCTACGGCATGGTGGGCACCGGCAACGCGCTGGGCGTGGGCGTGGAGGGCGTTGGTGGCGCGACGGGCGCGGGCGGACTCTTCCGGCCCGGGACGGCGGCGACGGCGTCGGCGCGGACGAATGCCCTCGTCGCCTACAACGGCGACGTCACGTTCGCGGCGTACGGGGCCGCCCCCACCAACGTCAACAGCACCGTCGCCATGAGCAACACGCTGACGCCGAAGTCGCTGGTGAAGGCGTGGGCGCGCATCGACACGACTGGTGGCGGCTCAACGACGGCCACCGTCGTCGACGGCTTCAACATCGCGAGCGCGGCCTCTGGCAGCACGAACCTCACCGTCAACTTCGCGTCCGCCTTCGCCAACACCAACTACGCCATCCTCGTCACGCCGACGGCGTCGGTGATTTCCTGCTCCGGCACCTACAACACCACCACGTCCATCGTCGTGACGTGCCGTGACATCAGCGGCTCCACGCTCCCCTTCCCTTTCCACAACTTCCAGACCGGCTTGGCGCGCACCGTCTACGTCCTCGTCGTCGGCGCGCAGTAGGAGCCAGCGTGTCGACTCCGTCCGCGCCGCTTCCCCCGTCAGGGCTGGAATCGTGGCTTCACCACGGGAAGCTCGTGGTGGGCCTCATCCTGGCCGTGCTCACCATCGGAGGGAGCGCCCTCGCGGCCTACTACGGCGCGACGTCGAAGATGGAGCGCGTCGACGAGAAGGCGGACCGCGTCGTCGCCCGCGTTGAGCAGGTGGCGGCGTCCGTCGCGGAGCTGCGCGTCGACACTGAGCGGAAGCGGCAGCAGGACCAGGCGGACGTCAACGCACGCCTGGAGGAGCAGAAGCGAGCGCGCGAGGCGGACCACGAGGCCCTCGTGCGCCTCCAGGAACAGCTGCGCTCCGTGAGCGACCAGACGCGCAGCATCGCCACCGACGTCCGCGTGCTGCTGGAGCGGGTTAACGCCCCCCAGCGTGCGCGCGTCTCCCGAGACTACCCGTAGCAGCCCAACCCCCGGAGCCCCGCCTCATGCTGAAGCCCCTCATCCCCGCCCACCTCGCGTTCCTGGCGCTCGCGCTGGGTGCCGCCCTCTTCGGCGCCGGGCAGTACCTCCCCGCGCCCTACTCCCTCGTCGCCGCTGCCCTCGGCAGCGTGGCCCTCTTCCTGGGGGGGCTCGGATGGCGCGCGCCCGCCTGGGCCGCTGGCAAGCCGATGTTGCCCGCCACCCTCGTCCCTCTGGCGCTCGCCGGCGCCGGACTCCTGGAGCAGTTCTCCGGGGCGCTGCCGGCCAACGCGCAGCCCTACGCCGTCGCCGTGGGCGGCCTGCTGGCGCTCCTCGCCGGGAAGCTGCTGCCGGAGCCGATGAAGGCCGTGCCGGCGGCTCCCTCCCTCTCGGATGGCACGCCGCTGGTGCCGGACACCACGGTGGTGCAGGTGGCGTCCACATGCAGCCTCGCGCAGGCCGCGCAGGGGAAGTGCTGACATGAGACACGCCCTCGCCGCCCTGGCGCTGCTGGTGGCCGTGTCGGCGGGGGCCGCGCCGGCGGATGCCCCGGTGGCAGGTGCCGCCCAGGCGCCCACCACCGCGGCTCCGACGCCCTTCGAATGCCCCCAGGAGGGGCGCGGCGAGGGCGCCACGGCGCCGTCCGACTACCACGCCCAGCCTGACGCCCGGTGCGTCACCGGCGGGCTGGTGACGCTGTACGGGCCCGACGGGAAACCGTACGCGCAGATGACGAAGGTGGGCCCCGGCTGGTACCTCACCGCCGAGGGCTACCGGCTCGCGGACGCCGCCTTCCGCCGCGTCCAGGCGGAGCGCGACGCGGCCCGGGCCGAGCTCTCCGGGCGGCAGGCCCTCCCAGGCGTCCCGGTGCGCTCGGCGCCCGCGGCGGCGTCGGCCCGGTGGCCCACGCCTGTCGTCGTGGGCGCGGCCGTCGTCGGCCTGCTGGTGGGCGGTTTCGTCGGCTGCCGAGCGACGGGGGGCTGCCGATGAAGCTGCGCACATGGCACCTGGAGGCGGCCGTCGTCTACGCCGTCCTCATCTCCGTCAACCTCGTCACGCACGCGGACGGCCTGGAGTGGCTGGGCGCGCTGGCGGTGGCGCTCGGCTTCCACCATGCCTCCGTGTCCTCACGCATGGCGGAAGCGGAGGCCACCCGACCGGTGCCGTCGGTGGAGTGCTACCGCTCGGCCGCCCTCTACTTCGTCGGCAAGGAGGTGGCGTGGTTCGTCTACTTCGCGGCGAAGGGCTCGTACTCCGCGCTCGTCGGGTGCGCAGTCTTCGCCGTCCACCCGCTGTGGCGCCGCTGGTACCGGGCGCACCACCCGAAGGTGGTGACGCAGTGAATGCCCTCTCGCAGCGCGCGTTGTTCCTGCAGCTCGTCCTCTGCCAGATGGGCGCCCCGTACCGGTGGGGCGCGAAGGGCTCTCGCCCGGACCCACACGGCCCCCGCCTCTTCGACTGCTCCGGGCTGGTGACGTGGTGCCTGCACCAGGTGGGCGGCCCCGACTGGCGCGCGACGCACAACACGGACCGCCTGTGGGACGAATGCCGGCCGGTGGAGCGCGTGGAGGACCTGCAGCCCGGGGACCTCGTCCTGTACGGGCGCGGTGGCGCTGCGACGGCCGACGGGCGCCCCGTCACGCGTGCGGACCCGGACCACGTCATGGTGTACGTGGGCGCGGGCGTGGTGGTGGGCGCCTCCGGGGGTGGCAGCACGACGCGCACGCTGGAGGACGCCGCGCGCTCGGACGCCAAGGTGAAGCCCTTCGCGCGCATCACCTACCGGAGCGACGTGCTCGGCTACCGCCGGCCGCCGTTCGTCTCCTGATGGGCACGCCGCCGAAGTGCCGCCTCTGCGGCAAACGCCTGGGCCAGTGCGACCATCCGAAGTGGTTGCCACGTCACGCGGCCGCCACTTCCTCCTGGCACCACCCGATTCCGAGCGCCAGCAGCGCCTGAGCCTCCGCCGCCCGGTGTTCCTCCCGGGCATCGGCCAGACGCATCCGCGCGGCCGGACTCCCGTCCAACCCGCGCATCGCCCGCTGCAGGGACAGCTCCGCTTCTCCCAGGCGCTGCGCCAGCGCCACCCTCTGCTGAATCGTCATGCCGGGCGTGGAGAGCAGGAGGCGTGCCGCGAGCGCTACAGCGCCGCCCAGTCCTCCGGAGGCAGCCCGCGCACGTCGGTAGGCACATCCCGGTCCGCCTCACGCAGCGCATCGTCCACGAGGTGAGCGACGCGCTCCACGTTGGCCGGCAGCTTCCCGGCAGTCTCGCACGCCTCCGCGTGAAGGCTAGCTGCGGCGGCTGCGAGGTGCATCCTCACGACGGGCATCCTGGACAGCGTCATGGCCACCTCCTCGGCGGAAGGTGGCCATGCGCACCCGGTACGGCAACGGCAAGCGCTAATCGGGCAGCAGGCGCTCCAGGTGCTCCATCGCGCACCCGGTGCAGTCCAGCGGGCCACCATGTCCCGTCCGGTGCCAGAAGCCCTGGGTGATGCTGCCGTCCTCGTTCGTCGTCTCGTACGGCCCCGTCAGCGCCTTGCTGGCGATGGCGTTGCCGAGGCTCTTCCGCGTCAACTCGACCTGCGTCGTCTGCTCGTGCATGTGCTGCCTCCTTCGTTGTGAAACGGATTGGACGTCTGCCATTACCTGCCGTCGCGCGCGTAGAGCAGCCAGCGCAGGTGGCGGACGGTGCCGCGCGCGTTGGCGTAGAGGAGCGTGAGGTGCTCGACGACGTAGTCCTGGCGGTCGGGGGTGAAGGCCGACTCGCGCTGCTCCTCCAGCGCCTGCCGCAGGTACACGGCCAGGTCGAGCGCTTCCTGGTAGGCGTCCACCAGCGCGTCGCGCCCGTTGCCGGCCTGGAGGGGCGTGCCGTAGTGCTCGCGGCCATAGACGTCCCGGGCCTTCGCGTCCGCGCGCACCAGCGCCACGACGTGCCGCTCTGCCCATGGCCTGGACGGCATCGGGCCGGCAGCGAGGCGGCCCTCGTCCTGCTCTAGGTCCTGTGCCACGAGGTCCCAGACGGCGGCCTTGTCGTTGGCCGCCGGCGCGGGCTGGGGCTTCAGGTGGTCACCCACGGGGCACCTCCTCCCCGGGCAGCGGGAGGTGGCGGATCCGGGCAGCGAAGGTGAACCGGTCCGTGCCCGGCGGCGCGGCCATCAAGTCTGCGCAAGCCAGCTCGCGCATGTTCTCCGCGCCCAGCTTGGCGGAATCCAGGACAGCAGCGGCGAGCACCCGCCGCGCCATCTCGCCCTCAACGATGTCGAGCTCCTCCGGCACCGGCAGCTCCGGGTACGCGGCCCGGAGGACCGCCACTGCGATGCCCTGGCGGGTCGTGGTGATGTGCAGCGCGCTCCACACCTGGGACAGGGCGTGGCGCACGGACCCGTGGACGTACGCCCAGCCGCAGATGCTACAACGCGCCCGGCACCACTCACACGCACCCTCGCCTGCGCAGGTGCATCTGCCCGTCGGGTGCATCGCGTCGGTCACCTGGCTGCCCATGGGCGTCAGTTCGTGGCCCACCTTCGCCAGGGAGACGTTGACGCGCTCCGCCAGCGGCGGCCCCTTGGGCGGGGGCTCGCGGTTGCCCAGGGCGAACAACTCGTCGTCGCTCAGGTTGATGAGCGCGTGCACCACTGTGGAAAGCGCCAGGATGCGGCCCCCGGTGTGTGGCCCACCGCGCTCCGACACCTCCAGGTAGGGCACGTCCTCGCCTCCGGGGAAGCGGCACAGCACGAGGCGCACGGTGTGCGGGTGCTCCGTGCCCTCCGTCGCCTCGCCCAGCACGCGCACCACGCGGCCAGCGAACCCCGGGTTTGCGCTGGGTTTGCGGTTGCCCTGCACGGCGAAGGGCTCCGGGCAAACCTCGGCGGGCGCGGTGGACAGGGCGGCGACGATGGCGCGGGCCATGCCGTAGGTGAGGTGCCACGGAGCTGCGACCTCTTCGCAATCCATGCTCAGGATGACGGCGTTCTCATCCGCGACAGGATGGGCGGAAAGCGCCACGAGCAGGGAGAGAATGGGTCGCACCGCCTGCACCTGCGCGTGGAGGGCGTCTCGCTTCGACTCCATCTCCGTGGCCCGGTCCCGTGCTGCGCGAAGGAGCCTGCCAGAGTCGTCAGCCAGGTCCTGGATGCGCCCCGGCATGTCCAGGACGCGGCCGGGCCGGCACGTCGCCGCGCGCAACTCCGTCAGAAGCCGCCAGGACGCAACAGCCTCATGAAGCACGCGGCCCAGCAACACCGCGTCCGACTCTCCGCGGATGCGGAGGGGTTCGGCTGCCTTCACCAACTCCGGCACCTGGACACCCAGGTGGGCTGCGTTAAGCAAGGCGGTCAGCGAACTCAACGCGGTGAACGTGGCGTCTGGTCCGAGTGCGCCAGTGACTGCCGCGCGCACTGTCTCGCCGTGCCGCCTCAAATCCATATCCGTCGGGGCCTTCTCTTCCTTCGTCGTCATGGTGTGCTCGGGTCCAGCGAGATGGGCGCGCCGTGCTTGACGGCGAGAGAGAGGAAGGCGGGCGGCCCGTGCTGCGACGCCCGCCGAAGGTCAGCGCAGCGCTACGGGACCGGGAGAGGCAGCGCCTCCTTGGCCAGGATGGCGAGGCCCACGGCGACCGCAATGGCGACGTCGCGAGCGGTGAAGGTTGGGCCGTCCAGCTTCGCCGCGCGCGCGGTGTACTTCTCGGTCATCGCCCGTGCCTGGGGGACGCCCTCGGTGTTCCGGATGATGAAGAGCTTCACCAACTCGGCGCCCTTGTTCGTCGGGGCGCCAGGGGGCGGCCGGCACCACTGCTCTTCCAGCGCGCGGTAGTGGGCCAGCGCGTCCGGGAGCCCCGCGAGGTCATCCGCAGCGAAGCCCGGTGGTGTGTTGAGCATCAGTTCCTGGACGAACCCCGCGCCCAACTTGGCGAGTCCGCACTGGACATCGTGCTCGGTCATCGGCGTCCCGGAGGACACGCCTACGCGCTTCCCGAAGGCCCGGACGAGGTTGTCCAGGACGCGCTTGGAGTTGTTGAAGGTGATGCCCGAGAAGGGCTGGCGCAGCCCGGGAATCTCCGAGGCGCCGGTGAGCGGGGGGAGGCTGGCGAACGCGGGGGACGCGAAGGCGAGGCACACGAGTGCCAGCGCGGAGAGACGCGAAAGGGAAGGCATACTTCTCCAGGGGTGTGTGGGGTTGCTGCGTACTGCTGTGCTGGCGGGCGACCTCGAGTCGCCACTGCCGGGCCCACGCCCACGTCAGCGCCTTCTGCGTGCTCAGCACTTCAACCAGGTGAGCCCTGGGCACATCAGGTGTTGCTACTCCTCCCCGTACCCGTCCCCGGACCCGGACCCGGACCCGGACCCGGACCCGCGGGTGCCGCTCACTGCACCTGCTCCCAGGCCTTCGCAGCCTCCGGGGTGCACTCCAACACGAGCACGACGAACGGGGTCTCGCAGCGTCCCGGCAGCTTCGGTCCGATGCGACTGCCGCTCTTCGGCCCATTCACCGCGAGCCCCACTTCGCCGCCAGTCTCCTTGCCGTAGTAGAGCGCCTGGCGCGCGCCCGTGAGCACGGCGTGGCCCGACTTCCGGTCGTACTCCACCAGCGTGCCCTGCAGCACGCGGGCCCAACTGCTCCCCACGGGCTTCGAGATGACCACCACCTGCTTCGCCGCCGTCTTCTTCGTCGCCATCGACTGACTCCTGCTGCTGGGTGGTACTGCGTGAAAGGGCTCGGAGAGGACGGGTGGGGGTGTGCCCATCCACTCCGAGCGGGCGCCAGGTGCCGGCGCCTCGAAAGGCCCGGCCCCACGATGGGACCGGGTTGTGGCCTCACACGCCGCGCAATCGGCCTCCCGAGCCGGGGAAGCAGAAGGCGTGCGCTGCCACGTAGACGCCCGGTGGCCCAATGCCACCGGGGTGCAGCGCCTGCGCGTTGGTGGCCGTGACTCGCGTCACGTCCCCGGGTGCTCCCGGCACGCAGGTGCTGCGAAAGGTCAGTCGGTGCTCACCCAGCGGCCGCCGCAGTCACTCGTGCAGGTGAGCGTCCCGCTGCAGGCGTCCGGGCTGTGGAAGTAGACGCGACCCTCAGCGTCGGGCTGGCTCACCAGCCCTTCCGGCTTCCCGGCGTCGCCGTTGGACTCGTCGGCGCCCGCTGGCCGCACCTTCTCAATGCGACTGCTGAACGAACCCTCGTGGCGAACCTTCAACGCGCGGCGCCCCTCGGCGGATGCACGCGTGCCCACCCAGTAGAGGGTGCCCCAGCCCGAGATGGTGATGCTCCACAGCCAGCGCCCGGTGTCGCTCGCCCGGCGCAAGTACGTGCCGGCCAACTCGACATCGCGGGCCTTCGCCTTGTGGTGCCGCTCGGGACGGTGGGCCGCCCTGCCGCGATACTTCCGGACACGTCCCAACAACCACTCGCGCCCATCGGCTTCCACATCGCTGTACATGCTCTGGTCCATGGTCACTCCGTCTTCCGCCAGGAAAGTCCTTCGGTGACGGGCAACCCCGTCACGCTCGACTGCCGCTGCAACTCCACCTGAAACGCCGCCTCCACCCGCTGCAGTTCCACTTCCGACTCGACGCGCAGGTAGCCGTCCCACAGCTTCAGCACCTGCTTCTTCGTGAGGCCCAGCACCGCGGCGGCCTCGTCGAACTCCAGCCGCGAGCGCTGGAGCGCGTCGCGGAAGTCCAGCGCCAGCCCCACCGTGGAGCTTTCCGCGAGCACCAGGCGCGGAGCCACCACCACCGCGCGGGCTGGCGCGCCAGCCTCCAGCTTCGCGAGCAGGTTGGGCCACTCGCGCGCCATGAAGTCTCGCCGTACTTCCAGCCGCGACGGGTAGACGGTGCCATGCGGCGACTTCTCCGGCTCCTCGTGCTCCTTGAAGACAGCCACCGGCAGCCACATGTCGCGCTCGTCGGGCGTGCGGAAGAGGACGGCCTTCCCGGTACGGGAAACCATCTTCCCTTTCGCCCAGAGGGTGACGGTGGCGATGCAGGACATGTCAGCCCTCCGCCCCGGGCTCGCGCAGCGCCGGCAATCGCCGCTCCACGTCGGCCTGCATCTGCTCCAGGTTCGCTCGCATCGCTGACGCCCACTTCGCGTTCGGCTGCTCGGCCAGCTTCTGGTTGGCGAGGTCGATGGTGGAACCCAATTCCGCGTCCGACAGCCCGCTGACTGCCTTCCCCTTGTGAGGACCGAATGCCACCAGCACCGGGGCCGGCTTCTCGAACGTGTGGACGTCCGCCGGCCGCGCCTCGCGGGGCGACTCGGAGGCGGGCGCGCGCCGCTCACCGTGGTGCTCCACCACCTCCGTCTGAGGCGCGGGCAACACCTTCTGCTCAGCCTCCACGGCCACCGATTCGACGGCGCGAGCTCCGCGCTTCGCGGAAGCCGACGGTTCGGAAGCCGTGGCGGTGAAGTCCATCTCGTCCGGGTCGTACGTGCCGGCCAGGAGGTCCGGGTAGACGGCGCGGGCGAGCGCGGCCGAGCACCGGGCGCGCAGCATGGCGTCAGGGTACTTGCGCCAGTTGTCCCTTCCCGCGAGACCAGCCGCCGTTGCCTGTTGCATCGTCCACGACAACGAAACCTCCGGCGCGCCGACGCGCTTCGTCCTGTAGGTGGCACGCTGACCCGTCGACTCAACCAGGGTGAACGATTCGCACACCTCGCGCCGGCTGATGCACAGGCCCACCATGAGGTCCGCCGCCATCACCGGCTTGCCGTCCATCACGTGGATGGAACGGAGCGCCTGCATCGGACCGAGGCCGAACTCACGGCCGGTGAGGAGCACCACGAGCACGTCGCCCGGCTTCCCGTGGAGCGCCTTCGGGATGAGCGAGCTTTTCGAGAGTTGCTCCGCCGCCTTCATCGCCCCTCCCATCACATCCGGCTGGAACATCGCCAACGCATCCGCAGACATGGTCACGACTCCAAAGGTTTGAAGTGTCTGTGTTACCTAGCAGGCGAGTCTGACGCTCAAGCAGCGACGGCGGTGAGCGCGCGCTTCCTGGCCCACCACAGCTCGCAGTCGATGGAGGAGCGCAGGAACGTCTCCTCCAGGTTCAAGTCCGCGAGCCGCTTCCGGGCGGCGGTGAAGCGCTCCTGCTCCTCTCGCCAGCGCCGTTCCGTCTGCGCGCTGCCGTCGGGCATCAGCTTCTCGATGGCGTTCTCCGCCGCGAGCATCGACTCCTCTTCCGCCGACTGCGCGCGCTCGATGCGCTCCATCTCGTGGCGGAGGTACGGCACGTCCGCTTCCGGGCGGACGTTGTGCAGCCGGTGATGCGCTTCGAGGATGCGCATCAACTCGTCGAGGGGCTTCACGTCGGCTCCGCATGAGGCTGCGCCATCGCCGCCTCATCCACGGGCACGCCCTTCAGCGCCTCCTTGCACGCGTCGGGACCACGGCGCTGCAACTCACGGTTCACATGGTGCATCGCCGACAAGCCGCCTTTGATGGCCCGACGCATCAGCTCTGCCGGCGGCAGCGTCTCCAACTCGCACTTCGTCATGACCACCCCCACCGGTTGCGTGTTGACCTGCGGTGCTGCCCTACTGGCGTCCTCGCGGGCCACCCCGCTCGCGCACCTCCAACGCCCTTCTCCCTCCCGGGAGCCCCATCCGTCCGCCGTGTTGGTTATGTAGTTGCTCTCGCGTCCACATGCAATACGAATCGTAATGCATTCGACCGCAAGAGGGGATACCATACGTGTCGTTGACCACCCACATGCCGTCACCTACTAAGGAGGCACCCATTGCTGCGCACCCAGGACATCGCCATGCCCATCGTCCCCCCCGTTGACCCCCAGGAAGAGACGTCGCCCGGCTCCATTCGGCTGTCGAAGCGGATGTGGACGGAGCTGGACACCATCGCGACCGAGACCGGGCGCACCCGGAATGACGTCATGGCGCGGCTGCTGGAGTGGGCCGTCGGGGAGCACAAGAAGGGTGTCAGCGAGCCGCCCGCGACGGAGAAGCCCACCAAGAAGGGCGGCCGGTGATGGCGGCGAAGCTCCACTGGGATGGGCAGAGGTTAATGCTCGGTGCGCTCGAGTTGGCACTGGTGAAGGAGGCGCCTCCCATCGCGACGTTCGCAGAGGCGACCTATCAACTGGCGGGCCATGAGCCCGTTGCTGTGACGACGCCGGGCGAGTTGGCGGCAGCCACCAATCAGAAGGTCAGGAGCGAGTGCTTCAAGGCTGTGGTTGCGGCGCTTCTGGCTGCTGGGGTCGAGGTGGATTCGTGAAGACATCAAGGTCGATGAGCGCAGCTCGGCACCGTCCGCGCCCGCGAAGCCACATCCGCGGTGACACGCCGTGCTGCGTCCGGGCCGAGCCGGTGGCCTGCGACTGCCGCGACGCCTGGTCCTGCGAGCACCACGGCGAGACGCACCGGCCGCACGCGGACGCCTGATCAGCGACAACGAAGGGGCGCACGCCGCCCCTTGACAGCCACGCAACACCAGCCGTACCTTGTTTCCCGAAGTACGCAGTACCTCGCTGGGGCTTCGGCCCAGACAAGCAGCGAGACACCACTCCCGCCGGTTCGTCCGGCAACTTCAGAGTGCCGTACCAGGAGGCATACCGGTGTAACCGGGTGCAGTCTGGCGCGTCGCTCCGGCACCTCGCCAGTAGCCTTGTCTCTACTGGCGCGGGTGCCGTCTTTCGGGGTGGCCCATGCAGCGCACGACGAGCCGCGAAACAGCCTCCGCAGGCCCCGCGTGCGCGCATGGGGCCACCGATGTTTCACGGCCCGTGCGACTCGCAATGACTGTCGGCCATGCGTCAATCGCACGCATTCCCGTTACGTCGGCGCGCCGCGTCGCAGGTGTCCGGGAGTCCGCTCGGGAGTCGCGCTCCGCTGATCATCCGCGTCACTCGGGGAGCAGCGCTCACGGGAACTCGCGTGCGTCCGGCCGTGCTTGCCTGGAATGCGGCGAGCGCGCGAGCGCCATGGCCGGATGCAAGCGAAAAGTGGCGCCAATCGCTTGCAAGCGAAATCATCATGGGATACTTGTTTCAACAGTGGTTGCCGACCGTGGTGCAGCACTGGCCGGGGGCGAATTGGGTCGGCACCCCACGCCCTTCCCGACACGACGACTTGAAGCACCCTCACGCGCAGACGCCCGTTTTGCGCTGGCCTGCAACCTGCACAGACGTCCAGAGACAACACGACCGGGGGACACGGTGAGTGAGAGCATCGAGGGCGGTGGCGAGTTGGAGGTGCTGGTGAGGCGGATGGTGCTCCGCGTGCTGCGCGAGCTCGACGTTGCGGCGCCCGCGAGCACCGACGAGGACGAGTTGTTGTCGCAGGCCGAAGCCGCTGCGCTCGCGCGCTGCTCGGTGAGCACCATCCGCGCGTGGCAGCGGGACGGCATCTTGAAGAAGTACGGGCCGGGGCGCGCGGCGCTGGTGAAGCGCAGCGAGTTGTTCGCGCCGAAGGCCCGGGCCGCGGCGCGCGCGAGCGACGAGGCAGTGCTCGAGGCGAAGGCCGAAGCCATCATGAAGGGAGGTCGCCGTGGGTAACGTCTACCGTCGCGGGGACTCCGCTTTCTGGTGGCTCGACTTCCGGGACGCCTCCGGCGCGCGCGTGCTCCGCTCCAGCAAGACGACTGACGAAGCCGAGGCCCGGAAGCTCCTGGCCCTCGTCGAGAAGAAGGTGGCGGCGGAGAAGTCCCAGGGGCTGGGCGCGTCCGGCCCGGTGACAGTGGCCGCGTACGCCGCGAAGTGGCTCGTGGGCCGGGAAGCGCGGGGCGTGGCCAGCGTGGTGGACGATAAGGGGCGTTTGGCGCACGTGCTGCCGCACCTGGGAGAAATGCTGCTGGGGGATGTTCGCCACGTCCACGTTCGAGACGCCATGTCCCGCGTGCAGGACGAGGTCGAGCTGGCTCCTCGTACTGTCCATCACGTCTACGGCGTGTTGCGCACGATGTTCTCGGATGCGGTGGTGGAGGACCTCGTGTCCGAGTCCCCGTGCAAGCTGCGCGTTCGGCGCGGCGAGCTGCCGCCCATCCAGGATGCGGACCCTCGCTGGCGAGACGCCGCGGTGTACGGGCGCAACGAAGTGGTGGCCCTGACGACGGATCCCCGCCTGTCGCAGCTCCAGCGCGTCACCTACGCGCTCGCCTTCCTCGGTGGCACGCGGATGGGTGAGACGGCGGCGCTCACCTGGGCCGATTGGGACGGGACGTCAGTCCCCCTGGGCAGGCTCTGGGTGACGAAGAGCTTCGAGCACCGTAAGGACCAGGTGAAGGACACGAAGACGGGCGTGGCCCGGCAGATGCCGGTGCACCCGTGGTTGGGCGCCATCCTGGCCGAGTGGAAGGCGGACGGCTGGGCGCGAACTTTCGCGCGCACCCCGCGGGCAGAGGACCTCATCGTCCCCAGCCCCACGGGCATTCACCAACGTCCCCAGCACACGCTGCGCCGGCTTCACCAGGACTGCGTGATGCTCGGCCTCCGGCTCCGCCGGATGCACGACGCCCGCCGCACCTTCATCAGCCTCGCGCGCGCCGACGGCGCCCGGGAGGACTTGCTGGCCTGGGCGACGCACGGCCGAAGGCCTGGAATCATGGCTGCGTACACGACGCCACCGTGGGCGGCCCTCTGTGCCGAAGTGGCGAAGCTGAAGCTCCAACCGCTGGGGGACACGATGGGCAACTGCTACGGTGATGTTACGGACGGAACGGGCAAAAAAAATCCCCTGCAACCTCGGAAGGTTGCAGGGGACTGGGTGGCGAGGAGTACGGGACTTGAACCCGTGGCCTCCGGCGTGACAGGCCGGCGTTCTAACCAACTGAACTAACTCCCCACAAAATCTCTTGGGCGGAACAGGGATTGAACCTGTGACCATCGCCTTGTAAGGGCGCCGCTCTACCGCTGAGCTATCCGCCCTTGGCGGCCCGCCGTTGCTTCAGTGAGGCCGCTTGTACCGAGCCCGCACGCCTCAGTCAAGCATACGTTTTCGGTCCCCCTGATCATTCCCCGTCACCCCCTTTTGGGGGGTCGGATCCGGAGCCCGGATCCGCCCTACCCGGCCCGCACCTTCCACCGCCGCACGCGGCGACGGGAGCGGGGAATCATCAACACGGCCCCCACCAACAGGACCACCGGTACGAACACCAACATCGTCTGCATCTGCGCCCCCATGTTCCCGGAAACATACGGGGAGCCTCTGACATCCTGACGGGGAGTTCGTGACTTTCAGGAAACGACATTCCAACCGGCGGGTTTCCGGCCCCCCTCAAGCGGACAGGGGGCCGGGCCCGGGCCTGCGGGGCTACTCACCAGGGGGCGGACCGCCCCGGCCTCCATGCCCCGGCCGGTGGGCCGCCATCTCCGCCTGGAGGAGCGTCCGGGCCTGGGTCTTCTGGGCGTCCGTCAGGAGCTGCTCGGCCTCCTGGTACGCCTGGGTGACGTTCGCGCGCAGCTGGTCGAAGAGGCCGTGGGCCTGCTCCCGGTTCGCTCGGCGCGTGGCGTCGTCCTGGGTGCCGCTGTCGGGCGGCGGGCCCTGGGGCCGCGTCCCGTCCCCGGGCGGACGGGCCGGCTTCAGGGCTTCGAGGGACTGCTTCAGGGGCGCGTTCTTCACCTCCAGCGCCGCCTGGATGCGCTCCAGGCCCGCGGCCTGGGTGTCGGTGAGGGCCAGGTCCTGGCGGTGCTCCAGCAGCAGTTGGACCGGGGACTTGCGCTCGTGCGGCGGCCGGTGCGCTTCCTGAGAAGAGGCGGTGGTGGTGTTTTCGGCGAAGGCGGGGACGGACAGCAGCAGGCCCAGCGTGAACAGGTGGCGCTTCATGGTGACGCTCTCCTCCAGTGGGTTGCGCGCGGGGTGCGCGGGATGACCGCACCCGGAAGCCGGGGCCTGGCGACACGTGGACACCGTGGGGGACCGACTGGGAGGGGTTTGCCCCCCACGAAGGCCCGTGTCGCCGAGGCCCGGGGCTTCCGGGCTGACAGGACGAGAAGGTGCGCCCCCCATGTGCCGCGAAAATGTCCCTCGCGTTACCGATTGTGTTTGCCCCACGGACGGTGCGTATGGCCGCTTTCCCTCCCTGCGGGCAGGCCCCGGCGCGGTATGTCCGCGCGTCCCCTCACCGCCCCCAGG
>NZ_RAWD01000135.1:0-24037 GCF_003612065.1 Corallococcus sp. CA047B | reverse complement strand
GGGCGGGCCTCTGGAGGGGCGCCAGCGCACGTCCTCCCCGACTGTGGGGATGAGCGGCTGGCGGTTCAGGGCCTGACGATAGCGTCCACGGGCACGGAGCGCGCGTTCTGTTCCACCGCGCGCTGCCGGGCGGCCCGGGACAGCGCCAGGGCCAGCCCCGTCACCACCAGGACCAGCGGCACCGCGCACACCAGGTCGATGGTGTAGTGGAAGCGCCCCGCCAGCGTCGCGAAGATGAGGCCCAGCCCGGGGAACAGCATCACCCAGAAGAAGCGCCGCGCGAACCGGAAGGCATAGAAGAGCACCACCAGCGCCACCCCGGTGTGCCCGGACGGGAAGCAGTCCCGGGTGTACACCGGCCCGCGCATCATCGATTCCAGGAGCGGCGTGAGCACCCACCCACGCAGGCCGCCGTCGAAGGCGCCGACGAGGAAGTAGCGCGGCCCCACCGCGGGCACCAGCGAGTACGCCGCGTAGTTGAAGCTCAAGAGCAGGCCCAGGCCCAGCAGGTACTCATCGAAGCCCGGCGTGGGGCCCCGGCCGCGCGCGTACAGGAAGACGCCCAGCAAGAGCGGCCAGATGAAGTGGCCGTAGTAGCAGAGCATCAGCACGTCGTTGGCCCACGGCGGCACCACGTGCGACAGCGCCACCGCCGCCTGGAAGCCGAAGAGGCGCTCGTCCACCGCGATGAGCTGGGCGTCCTTTATCAGCGGGTTCATCCAGTCGACGATGGGCCCCAGCCACCCGTGCGACAGGGCTGACACGGGCAGCAGCCAGAAGTCCGCCGCGATGGCGATGAGCGGCTGGCGAGGAAAGCGCGCCTCCAAGAGGCGCAGCAGCGGCACGCCCAGCGCCATCAGGCCGAACAGACAGGCGCTGCGCAGGGAGTGCGGCGCCCAGCGGGCAGGCCCCACGCACACCAGGGCCGCCACCGAGCAGGCGGCCATCAGGACGATGTCCACCTGACGGAAGCGCACGAGCGCCTCTTCCGCGGGGAAACGGACCTGGGAATGGGGACGCAAGCGCCCCTCGCTGAAAGACCAGATGTTCACGCCGATTTGCGCTCCCCCGGCGATTCGGCTGGCAGCTCGCCGGCCCCCCCGAGATTGAGGCTCCGCACCACCGCCCCTGCTTCGGGCACCACCGCGGACCGCCGCCCCTTCCACCGCTCCAGCAGCGCCAGCATGGCCGGGAAGAACACTGTCGTCCCCAAGAAGGTGGACACGACCCCCAGCAGCGCAATCTGCCCGATGCTCCGCAAGCCCTGGTGGTTCGCGACCATCAGCGCGCCGTAGCCCGCCGCGTTGGACAGGGTGGCCACCACCGCCGCGAAGCCCGTGTTGCGCACCACCCGGCCCAGCGACCCGGGGCCCTCTTCCTCGTACCGGTGGAACAGGTGCACCGAGTTGTCCACCGCGATGGCCAGCAGGTTGGGCAGCACCACCGCGTTGATGAAGTTGAGCTGCACGTCGAACAGGTACATCCCGCCCGCCAGACAGGTCATCCCCAGGAACAGCGGGCCCGCCACCAGCAGCGCCTTCTTGAAGCTGCGCATGCTGATCAGGATGACCCCGAACACCACCGCCGCCGCGGACCAGAGGATGAACGGACCGTCTCCGCGCACCAGCGAGAAGATGCGCGCCGCGATGCGGTTGCTGTCCAGCACCGCCAGGTCGATGCCCTTCTCCTTCGCTCCGACGACCACCTGATCCAGCTGCGCCGCCCAGCGGTTCAGGTCCTGCGTGTCGTAGTTGGACACCGACGGGAACAGCAGCAGGAACATGCCCTTGCCGTCCAGCGCCTCGAACCGGCGGCGCGCCTCCGGAGGCACCTGATCCAGGCCATAGGGCTTCGCGTCCACCATGTCGCGGAACTCGCGGACCCGGGCATCGTCCTGCGCGGACTTCGGCAGCCCGTCCAGGAGCGAGCGGATGCCACCCAGCTCCGCCGCGTGGCCCGCCGCGTCCGAGGGCACGAGGTCGCTCAGGGACGCGGTGCGCAGGAACACGGAGTCCGCGCCGTTCTTCGCCTTCACCTGGGCGATGACGGCCTCCACCTGCCGCACCTGCTCCAGCGAATCCACCGCGAGGATGGCCGGGTTGAGCGGCGCGCCAATCTGCTCCGTGATGTGGTCGTCCAGCCGCGACGCCGGGGAGTCCCCCTTCAGGTTGCGAAGGTTCGTCTCGAAGCCCAGTTGAGGCGCGATCTTCACCGAGTACGCGGCGAAGCCCACCACCAGCAGCGCGATGGCGGTGATGAGCCCCGTGGGCCAGCGGCGCCACTGCTTCCGCGGCACGGCCGGCGCTGCGGGCGCCGTCGCCTGGGCCGCGGAGTCCTGCGCGGAGTCCTTGCGGAAGGGCCGGATGCGCTCGGCGATGGCGAGCAGCGACGGGCCCAGCGCATACGCGGACAGCACCGCCATCAGCACGCCCAGGCCCGCGAGCAGGCCGAACTGCTGGAACGCGTGGAACTGCGCCAGCATCAGCACGAAGAAGGCTGCCGCGTTGGTGAGGGCGGACGTGATGGCGCCGCTGAAGGTGCCGCGCACCGTGGCCGCCAGCGCCTCGCGCACCCCGTGCCGCTCCCGCTCCTCCCAGTAGCGCATCGCCAGGTGCACGCCGTACTCGATGCCCAGGCCGATGAGGATGGCGACGAGGAAGCCCGTCACGATGTTGAGGTGCCCGATCGCGCCCTGCGCGAACGCGAACGTCAGCACCAGCCCCACCACCACCGGCACGCCCACCACCGCCAGCGCCGACACGCGCCGCGTCGCCAGCAGGATGAGCCCCACCGCGATGAGCGCGGACAGCAGGCCCGCGTTTGACAGGTCGCGGCGCATCACCGCGTCCTCTTCAATGCGGTTCTGGAAGTTGCCCGTCGCCTCCAGCGTCACGCCCGGGTACTGCTCGGCCGCGAGCTTGCGGCCGGTGTCCAGCGCCGTCGCCACGAAGCGCCGGGCGAACTCCAGGTCCCCCGCCGTCCCCGACGGCTTGATCATCAGGTAGACCTCCGAGCCGTCCTTGCTCGAAAGCGTCTCCGGCAGCGCCGTGTCCGGCGTGTGCTTGCGGGCGATCTCCTCGAAGGTCGGCGGCGCCTCCTCCGCGCCCAGGTCCACGAACAGGGGGCTGGCGCGCTCCTTCTCGTAGCGGACCCGGGCCTCCAGATCCTCGCGGAGCGCGGCGACCTTCTGCGTGGGCAGCAGGAGCAGCCCGTGGCGGCGGAAGAAGGCGACGTCGTAGTGGTGCTCGACGTAGCGGACCTCCGGGAGGGCCTCCAGACGCTTCTGAAGTTCGGCGGCGTAGGTTTTGAGGGCCTGCGGTGTTCCACCCTTCGCCATGATGACGAGGTACCCGTCACCCCCCGCCTTCTCTGACACGCGTGTCAGATCCCGGACCTCCGGGGCGCCCTCCGGGAGCAGCTCCACGAAGGAGCCCCGGAACTCCAACCGCGACGCGAAGAGGCCCGCGGCGACCGTCACCAGGGCAACAGCGAGCAGCACGTGCCAGGGCCGCGACATCGCCGCCCCGATGAAACCGTCGAACCACCGCTGTCGTCGCGTCTGGGACACCGTTTGCTCCTCTGATGCGTGCCGGCAAAGCAAGAAGCCGGCCACAAACCCGGCACCCGAAACAGCCGGCCCCGTGGAACCCATTCCCCGTGTGAACCCGTGTGTGCCCGGGGTGTTGGAACTCTCACTGGAGGACAGTGTCCTGGAGGCGCGGCGTGCCACCGATACGGCATCCGTGTCAAGGCGCGCTCTGACACGGATGCCCCACGCGACGAGCGACGGAACCGTCCCCGCCTTGACAGTGTGGATTTCCCTCTTTATTCACCCCCACGCGTCGTCCCCTGGGTGGTCACGCGCGCCGGGCGGTCCGAAAACGGAGCGAGCCCTGCATATGGAGAGCGGCTCGGATCACCCCCCGATGCGTAAGAAAGACCACCATGAGCGACGTGTTCGACAAGTGCCGTACCTGGAAGGACTACCGCATCGCCAAGGCCACCGGCCTGTATCCGTACTTCCGGGCGATCGAAGCGTCGCATGGCTCCACGGAGGTGGAGATCGAAGGTCGCCGGGTCATCATGGTGGGCTCGAACAACTACCTGGGCCTCGCCGCGGATCCGCGCGTGAAGGAAGCGGCCATCAAGGCGACGGAGAAGTTCGGCACCACGTGCTCCGGGTCTCGCCTGCTCAACGGCACGCTCGCGCTGCATGAGGAGTTGGAGGCGCGGCTGGCGAAGTTCCTCAACCGCGAGTCCGCCATCGTCATCTCCACCGGCTTCCAGACGAACCTGGCGCTCGCGTCCATCCTGGGCCGCCACGACATCGTCTTCAGCGACCGCCAGAACCACGCGTCGCTGGTGGACGGCGTGCGCCTGTCGTTCGCGACGGAGCGCAAGTTCCGCCACAACGACATGGAGCACCTGGAGCAGCTGCTGGCCGCCGCGGAGCCGGGCGCCGGGAAGATCATCGTCACGGACGGCGTGTTCTCCATGGAGGGCGACGTCTGCAACCTGCCCCGCATCGTGGAGCTGTCCAAGCAGTACAACGCCCGCGTGATGACGGATGACGCGCACGCCATGGGCGTGCTGGGCGAGCTGGGCCGGGGCACCTCCGAGTACTTCGGCCTGGAGAAGGACGTGGACCTGGTGATGGGGACGTTCTCCAAGAGCTTCGCGTCGCTGGGCGGCGTGCTCGCGGGTCCGTTCGACGTCATCAACTACATCCGCCACAAGGCCCGCTCGGTCATCTTCTCCGCGTCCATGACGCCCGCGTCCATCGCGGCGGCGCTCAAGGCGACAGAGATCATCGAGGCGGAGCCGGAGCGCCGCGCGCGTCTGCTGGACATCGCGGAGAAGATGCACAACGGCTTCCGCGCCATGGGCTTCGACACGGGCGTGTCGGTGACGCCGGTGGTGCCGGTGCACATTGGCGACCAGGTGAAGTGCTTCCGCTTCTGGCGCGCGCTGCACGAGGCGGGCGTGTTCGCCAACCCCGTGATTCCCCCGGCGGTGGAGGCGGGCCACGCGCTCATCCGCACCAGCTACATGGCCACGCACACCGACGCGCAGCTGGATCAGGTGCTGGACACCTTCGAGAAGATCGGCCGCAAGCTGAACGTCATCCCGGAGACGCGCCCCACGGTGTACGAGCCGGTGCAGATCGCCCGGCCGGGCAGCGGCGTGCGCGGCAACAAGGCGAGCGAGACGTGGGCCGCGGGCTCCGCCGGCCTGCTCGCGGACAAGGGCTTCTCACTGGAGCAGCTGTCGCGCATGTCGTCGCGCGAGATGGCGGGCAAGTTCTTCGACGCGGTGGAGCAGCTCACCTGGCGCGCGGCGAACCTCCAGCCGGAGGACCTGCGCCGGCTGGGCGGCGCGCCCAAGAAGCTCTGGGAGAAGCGCAGCGAGCTGGGGGGCCTGCTCCTGGAGAAGGGCGCCCACCTCTTCATGCGCAACGGCGACGGTTCCTCCGACGGCAACCAGGCCGAAAGGAACTGAGCTTTACTCATGGCCCACCCCGCCGAGCACGACGCCGTCGCCTCCTCCACCCTTCCCCCCATGCCCTCGGACGTCCAGGTGACGCCCGTGCGCGGCGCCGCGGACCGGATGGCCTTCATCCGGCTGCCGTATGGCCTCTACCGTGACGACCCGAACTGGGTCCCGCCGCTGGAGATGGAGCGCAAGGACTTCCTGGACCCGAAGAAGAACCCCTTCTTCGACTACGCGGAGGTGGAGCTGTTCCTCGCGCGGCGTGGCACGGAGGTGGTGGGCCGCGTGGCCGCCATCAAGAACCCGCGCCACATGGAGGTCCACGGCACGAAGGAGGGCTTCTTCGGCCTCTTCGAGTGCGTGAACGACGCGGGCGTCGCCCGGGGCCTCCTGGACGCCGCCAGCGCGTGGCTGAAGGCGCGCGGCATCGACCGGGTGCTGGGGCCGGCCAACTTCTCCTCCAACCAGGACTGGGGCCTGCTCGTGGAGGGCTTCGACACGCCCCCCGCGCTGATGATGCCGTACAACCCCACGTACTACCTGGGGCTGCTGGAGACGTGCGGCTTCACCAAGGCGAAGGACCTGTGGGCGTGGGAGCTGTCCTCGTCCGCGGAGCCGCCGGCGAAGGTGGCCCGCATCGCGGAGAAGATCCGTCAGCGCGAGGGCATCACCGTGCGCCCCGTGAACCTGAAGGACTTCCCCGCGGAGGTCGCGCGCATCAAGGAGATCTACAACTCCGCCTGGGAGAAGAACTGGGGCTTCATCCCGTTCACCGAGCGCGAGTTCGACCACATGGCCAAGGAGATGAAGGCCATTGTCCGGCCGGAGCTGGTGCTCATCGCGGAGGTGAAGGGGGAGCCCGTCGCCTTCTCCATGACGCTGCCGGACGCCAACCCGGCCTTCAAGGCCGCCAACGGGCGCCTCACCACGTTCGGCCTGCCCATTGGCCTGGTGAAGCTGGTGCTGGCCTCGCGCCGCCTCAAGCGGCTGCGCCTGCTCACGCTGGGCATCAAGGAGGGCTACCGGCGCCGCGGCCTGGACGCCATCCTGTACCTGGACACGCTGCGCACCGCGAAGGCGCTGGGCTACACGGGTGGGGAGGTCTCCTGGACGCTGGAGGACAACCACCTGGTCAACCGCGCCATCGAGTCCATGGGCGGCCAGCGCTCCAAGACGTACCGCGTGTTCCAGCGGCCCGTCTGAGCTTCATGGCCCCCTGAGGACGCTTCCGCCCGGGCACGCTGGCCCGGGCGGACACGCGCCCTGCCCTGCTACTTCGCCTGGGGGGCGGCGCCCGTGGTGCTGGCGGCGGTGTCCTTCACCGAGGCCGCGCTCGTCTCAGCGTTCTGCTTCTCCAGCTGGGCGCGCTTGGACTTGAGCGTCGTCAGCAGGCCGTCGAAGCCCTTCGTCTGGAGGATCTTCCGGAACTGGCCGCTGTACGTGTCCACCAGGGAGACCTCGTCGGTGATGACGTCGTAGATGCGCCAGTCCGTCTTCGCGGAGGTCCGGTAGAGCTTGTAGTCCACGGGCACCTGATCCGACTTCACGGTGAGCTTCGTGTCGACCGTGGCCTCGTTCCCCTGCACGCTCTCCTTGCCGTAGGCCACCTCCGCCTTCGCCTGCCCGATGGCCTTCTGGGCGTACGAGGCGCGCAGCAGCCCCGTCATGGTGTCGGTGAAGTCCTTGCGCTGCGCGGGGGTGAGGCCCTCCCAGGCCTTCTCACCCATGGCGCGCTTGGCCAGCTCCCCGAAGTCGACGAACTTCTCCACGACGGACGCGAGCGACTGGACGGTGGCGCCCGGCGCGTTGGCGGCCTTCTGGACGTCCGCGTTGCCCGACTTCACGACATTGAGCGGAGTCACGGGCGCGGCGGCAAGCAGCGTGGCGGCAAGCAGGGAAGCAATCATTTTGATGAAGCTCCGGGTTGAGGGACGCGTGAAACGACGCGTTAGAAGACTGGCGGCCTGGAAGGGTTATTCATCCGAGGCCGGGACGGCACCCGTCACGCGCGCCAGGGAGGCCATCCCCACGCGCACATCGAACCAGCTCTTGCCCCGCTCCGCCGACGCCTGGGCCAGCGCGGTGAAGGAGTCCACCAGTTCGCGGGTGTCACCGGTGCCCAGATCGAAGGCCGCGTAGGCGGCCGTGGCCCAGCGCTTCGCGTTCTTCTCCGCCTCCGTGAAGGACTTCGCCCGGGCGTAGGCCGCGACGAGCTGGCTCTGCACCTGGGTAACTTCCAACTGGATGCCGGCCTTGAGCGTCTGTTCCTGCGCGCGCAGCTTGTCCAGCTCCGCGCGGGCCTGATCCAACTGCGCGTCCTTGATGGGGATGTCGAAGGTGCCGCGCACCACGAGGCCCAGGCCCACGGTGCGGTCGTTGTACGGATCGTACGCGAAGGGGCTGCGCTGGCGCGTGGCGCTGCTCGTCCAGCGCAGGTCGTAGAAGCCCGCGAGGCCCAGGTCCGGATAGAAGCTGCGCTCGCGGATGAGGACCTCCTGCTCGCGCGCGACGATGCCGGCGGAGATGGCCTTGAGCTCCGGACGGCGCTCGCTGGCTTCCTTCAGCGCGGTCTCCAGGTCGGGCACCTTCACGTCCTCGCGCAGCGGCAGCTCCTCCTCCACCACCTCCACCTGATCCTCCGGGGCGGCGCTGGCCAGCAGCCGGATGGCGGTGAGCGCGAACTGCTCCCCCTGCAGGGCGCTGGCGCGCTGCCCTTCCACGAGCTGGCGGAAGTACCCCACCTTGTACGTGTCCAGCTTCGACACCTGATCCGAGTCCTCCTTGAGCAGCGCGTCGATGCGGTCGCCCGCGTCCTTGAGGCGCTTGGCCACGTCCTCCAGCTGCTTCAGGCCGGTGCGCGCCAGCTGATAGCCGTAGTACGCCTGCGCGGCCTGGAAGCCGGCCTCCGCGCGCACGCGCTCGCGCAACGCCGCGCCGACAATGGGGCCCTGCGCGCCCGCCTTCTCCAGCGCGGTCAGCTTGCCGAACGTGTACAGCGGCAGCACCGCGTTGCCGGTGGAGAACACCGTCACGCCCACCTTGCCGAAGTTCCAGTCGCCCTCCAGCGACGCCTCCGTGGTGGGCGGGCCGCCCAGGCCGTCGTTGCGCGCCTCGGGGACGGGGCCGCCCGCGCCCAGGGTGATTTCGAACTTGGGGAACCAGGCCCACTTCGCCTGCTGGTGCAGCGCCTGGAACTTGCGCAGCTCCGCGCTCGCCTCCGCCACGCGCGCGTCCTGGGTGCGCGCCAGCGCCACCAGTTGGGCCAGGGTGATGGGACCCTTGGGCGGCTTCGTGCCGGCGACGGCTCCCGGCGCCTTCCCTGTCGCGGACGCACTGTCTCCGGGCGGACCGTTCCCGGGGACGACACCGCCCGGAGCGTTGGCCCCGGCGCCCGCGCCTGGCGTGGCGCCGACACCCGGGACACCTGTTCCCGGGGCACCCGTCGTGGGGGGGACACCCGCGCCTGGCGGGGCACCCGCGCCCGGCGTGCCCTGCATCGTCGTGGACGTCTTCGGCGCGGTGCTGGTGGCCCGCTGGGCGGCGTTGCCTGCCTCGGCCGCCTGCCCCGGGTTCAGCGGCGTTGGCCCGGGTGGCAGCATCGAACCGGTGCCCGAGGCGGGGTTGCCGGAGGAGGCCCCCGTTCCGGAGGTTCCGGGCATGCCCGGCGTGCCCGGACTTCCCGAGGCGCCCGGCGAGGGAATGGTGGCGGGTGACAGGCTGCCGGGAGAGGGGGCCGCGGTGCCCGGAGCCCCCGTTCCCGGGGCGTTCGAGGGAGCGGTCGTGGGGGAGAGCTGCGCGCCCGAAACACCGCCCGTGAGCATCATTGCCACTGCGACGACCCTGCCGACTTCTCTGCCCATGCTGTGGTCCGCCTCGTGTGCGGCGGGCATATCCGGAAGCCCGCGCCGGTGCAGCATTTCTGTGCTCCGGCGCGCAGCGCCAGATGTCTGCTTCCGCCCAGTCCCGCCCGCGCGAGGAGGCCCCGTAGCGCGCGTGACAATCGACGACATTCATTTCAGACAGTGCTTGGTCGGCGCGCGGAGGGGTCGCAGAATCCCGCGCCGAGTTCGACGCCTTCCTTCAAGGAAATCCCCATGGCATACACCGACCGCGTCAAGCAGATCCTGTCCTGGTACCCCTCCGACAACCCCGGCACGCTGACGAACCTGGCGCGGCTGCTGAACACCGGCACGCTCGCGGGCACCGGCAAGCTCGTCATCCTCCCGGTGGATCAGGGCTTCGAGCACGGCCCCGCGCGCTCCTTCGGTCCCAACCCGGCCGGGTATGATCCGGACTACCACGTGCAGCTGGCCATCGAGTCGGGCTGCAACGCGTACGCGGCGCCGCTGGGCTTCCTGGAGGCCGTCGCCGGCAAGCTGGCCGGTGAGATTCCCCTCATCCTCAAGGTGAACAACTCCGACTCGCTGGCCAAGACGGCCGCGCCCATGTCCGCGGTGACGTCGTCCGTGAAGGACGCGGTGCGCCTGGGCTGCGCGGCGGTGGGCTACACCATCTACCCGGGCTCGGCCGCCCGCAACGAGCAGTACGAGGACCTGCGCGACATCATCGCGGAGGCCAAGTCCTACGGCCTGCCCACCGTGCTGTGGGCCTACCCGCGCGGCGCCCTGTCCAAGGAGGGCGAGACGGCCATCGACGTGGTGGCGTACGCGGCGCAGATCAGCGCGCAGCTGGGTGCGCACATCATCAAGGTGAAGCCCCCCACGGACTTCCTGGAGCAGGCCGAGGCGAAGAAGGCCTTCGAGAAGGCCAACATCCCCACCAAGACGCTGTCGGACCGCGTGCGCGAAGTCGTGCGCTCCGCGTTCAACGGCAAGCGCATCGTCATCTTCTCCGGCGGCGAGGCGAAGGAGACGTCGGCGCTCATCGACGACATCAAGCAGATCCACCAGGGTGGCGGCTTCGGCTCCATCATGGGCCGCAACGCGTTCCAGCGTCCGCACGGCGAGTCCGTGAAGCTGCTCAAGGACGTGATGAACATCTTCGCCGGCAAGTAGTCGTCGCATCCGCGCCCCTTCCGACCTCCCCCGCGAGGTCCGGGAGGGGCGCCCCCTCCCCTGTCCGGTCGATGGCCGTGATGGAGGTCCGCCTGGCGGGTGGGCGGCCCCGCGTCCGGCCTCCTTCCGTGGCACCCGGGCAGGGGCTCCATTACGGATATACCCATGATGCGCCGACTCAGGATGCCCTCTCCTGACAGTCCGGAGCCGCGCCCCGGGGAGGCGTCCCTGGGCGACGAGGCGCGTGCGGTCCACGAGGTCCTCGCCGGGGGCGGTGACATGGGCGCCCTGATGCGCTCCATGGACTGGTCGAAGACGCCGCTGGGCCCGGTGAAGGATTGGCCGCAGTCGTTGCGCACCTCGGTGAGCACCTGCCTCCATTCCCGCTTCCCCATGCTGGTGTTCTGGGGGCCGCGGCTCGTGAAGCTCTACAACGACGCGTACCGCCCCATGCTGGGCGGCAAGCACCCGCAGGCGATGGGGCGACCCGGGCGGGAGGTCTGGACGGAGATCTGGCCCATCATCGGCCCCATGCTCGAACAGGTGCGCATCGACGCTCGCGCCACCCTGTCGGAGGATCAGCTCCTCTTCCTGGAGCGCCAGGGCTTCACCGAGGAGTGCTACTTCACCTTCTCGTACAGCCCCATCCGCGACGAGACGGGCGGCATCGGGGGCGTGCTCGACACCGCGGTCGAAACCACCCATCGGGTGCTGGACGCGCGCCGCCTCCGGACGCTGCAGGAGCTGGCCACGCGCACCACGGGGAGCCTCCGGGTCCACGACGCGCGGGACCGGGCCATGGAGGCCCTGGCCTCGAACCCGGCGGACCTCCCCTTCGCGCTGCTGTACCGGCTCGACGAGGCGGGCGCCGGGGCCTCGCTCGAGGCCTGGATGGGCCTGGAGGCGGACAGCCCCGCCGGTCCTGCACGGATGATCCCGCGCCCCGGAGCCCCCGCGCCCTGGCCGCTGCCCCAGGGGGGCCGCTCCGGGCAGGCCGAGCGCGTGGGCGGACTGGCGGAGCGCTTCGGCGTCCTGCCCCTTCGCGAGGGCGTGCCCCCGCCAGACTCCGCGCTCGTCCTGCCCATGGGCGGCTCCGGCGAATCCGACGCGGCGGGCCTGCTCGTCCTGGGACTGTCCCCCCGGCTCTCCCTGGACGCGTCCTACCGCTCGTTCCTGGAGCTGGTGGCCAGCGGCCTGGGCTCCGCGATCGCCAGCGCCCGCACCCTCGAAGAGGCCCGGCAGCGCGCCGACGCGCTGATGGAAGTGGACCGGGCGAAGACGGCCTTCTTCTCCAACGTCAGTCATGAGTTCCGCACGCCGCTGACCCTGCTGCTGGGTCCCTTGGAGGACGTGCTCACGGACGCGGAGCACCCGCTGGAGCCCCGGCAGGGGGAGCGGCTCGAGCTGGCGCGGCGCAACGGCCAGCGGCTGCTCGGGCTGGTCAACAGCCTGCTCGACTTCAGCCGGCTGGAGGCGGGCCGGATGCAGGCCTCCTTCGAACCCACCGACCTGGCGGAGCTCACCGCCGGACTGGCGACGGCCTTTGACGCGCTGATCGCGAAGGCGGGGATGCGGCTGGTGGTGGACTGCCCTCCCCTGCCCGAGCCCGTCTGGGTGGACCGCGAACTCTGGGAGAAGGTCGTCCTCAACCTCGTCTCCAATGCCTTCAAGTTCACCTTCGAGGGAGAGATCTCCGTCCGGCTGAAGTGGCGCGGCGACCGGGTGGAGCTGTCCGTCAGCGACACGGGCACCGGCATCCCCCTGGCGGAGGTGCCCCGCGTCTTCGAGCGCTTCCACCGGGTGGAAGCGCTCCGGGGGCGCAGCCATGAGGGGAGCGGCATCGGACTGGCCCTCGTCCAGGAGCTGGTGACGTTGCATGGAGGCACGGTCCGCGTGGAGAGCACGGAGGGCCGGGGCAGCACCTTCACGGTGTCGCTGCCCACGGGTACGGCCCGCCTGCCGCTCGACCTGCGCCGGGACCGTCCGCGGGGCATCCCCAGGAACGCGACGATGGAAGCGCTCGTGCGGGAAGCGTCGTCGTGGCTTCCCGCCTCCCCGGAGTCCTCCTCAAGCGAGACCTCCGCTCCGCCCCGGGAAGCCCCTTCCACTTCCGGGGCCCCGGAGGGCCACGTCCTGCTGGTGGACGACAGCGTGGACATGCGGACCTATGTGCTGCGGTCGCTTGAAGGCCGCTTCACGGTGGAGGCCGTGGCGGACGGGCAGGCCGCGCTCGCCGTGGCGCGGGAGCGGCCGCCGGACGTGGTGGTGTCGGACGTGATGATGCCGGGGCTGGACGGCTTCGGGCTGCTGCGTGAGCTGAAGGCGGACGCGCGCACGGCCCACGTCCCGGTCATCCTCCTGTCGGCGCGGGCGGGTGAGGAGGCGAAGGTGGAGGGGCTCCAGGCCGGCGCGGACGACTACCTCGTGAAGCCCTTCGGCGTCCGCGAGCTGGTGGCGCGACTGGAGGGAACGGTGAGTGGCGCGCGCGCCCGCGTCCAGCGCGAGCACCTGCTCCAGGCCCTCGAGCTCTCCGACACGCGCTACCGGCTGGCCACCCGGGCCACGAAGGACGCCATCTGGGACTGGAACCTGCGCACCCGTGAGATCACCTGGAGCGAGGGCGTGCAGACGCTGTTCGGCTACGCGAGCGACGCGGTGCGGCCCGAATCCACCTGGTGGAGCGAGTGCATCCACCCGGATGACCGGGACCGCGTCGTGAACAGCATCCACGCCATCATCGACGCGCCCGGCGGCAGCGAATGGTGGAGCGAGTACCGGTTCCGCCGCAAGGACGGCACGTATGCCCTCGTGGAGGACCGGGGCTGGGTGGTGCGTGACGGCGCTGGCAGGGCCCTGCGCATGGTGGGCGCGATGCACGACGTCACCGAGCGCAAGTCCGCCGAGGAGACGCTCCGCCGCAGCGAGGAGGAGTTCCGCACGCTCGCGGAGGCCCTGCCGGAGGCGGTCTTCACCGCCGGGCCCGACGGCGACATCACCTACGTGAACGACGTGCTGCCCCGCTACACCGGCACGCCCGCGGCGGGGCTGCTGGGCGATGGCTACCTGGACATCATCCACCCCGAGCAGCGCGACCAGGCCCGGGAAGCGTGGGCGACCGCCCAGCGGGAGCGGACGCTCTACCAGGAGGAGCACCGGGTGCTCGGCCGGGACGGCACGCACCGCTGGAACCTGGTGCGCGCCCTGCCCCTGAAGGACGCGGAGGGCCGGGTGCTCAAGTGGGTGGGCACCTCCACGGACATCCACGAGCTGCACGAAGCCCAGGCGCAGACGCAGCAGCGCGCGGACTTCGAGCAACAGCTCATCGGCATCGTCAGCCATGACCTTCGCAACCCCGTGAGCGCCATCCTCCTGGGCTCCGCCAGCCTGATGCGCCACGAGGAGTTGGACGCGCGCAGCATCAAGGCCGTGAGCCGGATCCAGACCGCCGCGGAGCGGGCCCACCGGATGATCCGCGACCTGCTCGACTTCACCCAGTCCCGCCTGGGGGGAGGCATCCGCATCCAGCGGCGTCCCTCGGATCTGCATGCGGTCCTCCATGGCGTGCTGGAGGAGATTGAAGCGACGCACCCGGATCGGGAGATCCACAAGCGCACCACGGGCGACGGTCACGGCGAGTGGGATCCGGACCGGCTGGGACAGATGGCCCAGAACCTGGTGACCAACGCCCTCAAGTACAGCCCCCGGGACACCCCGGTCGACATCACGACCTGGGCCGACGACGACAGCGTGACCCTGTCCGTCCACAACCAGGGGACGCCCATCCCCCCCGAGCGGCTGGGGCGGCTGTTCCAACCGCTCCAGCGCGCCAGCAGCGACGGGGACAACAGCGGCCGGAGCATCGGGCTGGGGCTCTACATCGTGAAGCAGTTGGTGGAAGCCCACGGCGGCACCGTGGGGGTGGAGTCCACGGCCGACGCCGGCACCACCTTCACGGTGCGGCTGCCCCGTCACGCGCCCGGTGTGCCTCCAGGCAAGGTGGGGAACGCGCTGTAGCAACCCCCTCGCGCGGACCACCGTTCCGGCGATGCGCGGCCCGAAGCTGGGGACGAGCCCGCAAAGCAAAAGGCCCGCGAGATTTCTCTCGCGGGCCTTTTCCATTTCAGAGTGGAGCCAACCGGGATCGAACCGGTGACCTCCTGAATGCCATTCAGGCGCTCTCCCAGCTGAGCTATGGCCCCTTCTTTTCTACATGCTGCCGGTACCGCTTGTGGGGAGCGGTTCCGCCCTGCGAAGGCGGCGCACTTCTACCGTTTCTTCGTTCCAGTTGCCACAACTGTTTGAGGCCGCGCGACACTTTTCGCGACCGGAGGCTTCGACACCTTCAACCGCTCCGCGGCCTCTTCTCCTTCCCGGAGCAGATCCGTGAGCTGCGCGGCGTGATCCGCGGACGCCTTCTCGGCGGCCGCGATGGCCGCGAGGAACCGGTCGAAGCCCGGGGGCAGCGTCAGGCGGCCCTGCTGGATGCTCTGCCAGACGGCCTCACCGAACTCCCGGTGCGTCTGCTCCTTCTTGTCCTTGAGGAACGCGGCCTTGCCGTTGGCGCGCGCCAGCTCCGTGTTGCGCTCGACGGCCTCACGCAGCTTGGCGAGCTTGGACTCGGCCGCCTGGAAGGCCTCGTTGATCTGCTTCATCACTTCGGACTGCTTCGGGTCTGCTGCCACGGCTGTCACCCTCAGGAGAAGTCGTTCGTGCGTAACGTGGCGGCTCGCCGACTGTCAACCCGGCTTGCGGACGAGGCGCGCGGCGAAGAAGCCCCCACCGGGGACGCGGGGCGGCAGGGCGCGCAGGTACGGCCCGTCCACACCCACCTGGAGCTCCGGCGGCCACCCCTCCCCCACCGGCTCCAGCGCGAAGTCCGGATGCTTCGCGAGGAAGCCCTCCACCACCCGGTCGTTCTCCTCCGGCAGCACCGAGCACGTGGCATAGACGATGCGCGCCCCGGGCTTCACCTTCGCGGCCACCTCCGCCAGCAGCGCGGACTGGGTGGTCTGGAACTCCTTGATGGCCTTGGCGGTGAGCTTCCACTTCTGATCCGGCTCGCGCGCCAGCGACCCCGTGCCGCTGCACGGCGCGTCCACCAGCACCACGTCCACCGCCTCCAGTGGCACCGGGTGCGGGAACGTCACCTGCTTGAGGCTGAACTCGCGCACCCGCTCCCGCGCGTCCGCCAGCCGCCGCTTGGAGCGGTCTCCCGCGAGCACCCGCCCCTTCGCGCCCACCGCGTCCGCCAGCCCCAGCGTCTTGCCCCCGGCCCCCGCGCAGATGTCCGCCACGGTGAGCCCCACGAGCGAACCCCCGGGCGGCACACACGCCTGGACGATGAGCTGGCTGCCCACGTCCTGCACCTGGAGCCGCCGGGACTTCATCACCTTCGTCTCGAAGATGCGGTGGCTGGCATCCGCGACGCGCAGCGCGTCCGGCGAGGACGGCACCGCCTCCGCCACCACGCCCTCCTCCGCCAGCGCCGCGAGCACCGCGTCCCGGGTCCCCGCCGGCCGCACGCGGAAGTGCAGCGCGGGCTCTTCATCCAGGGACGCCATCAGTCCGGCCAGCGTCGCTTCCGGGTAGACGTCCGCCAGCCGCTGGGTGAGCCACCCCGGGAAGGAGTACCGGGTGGCCAGCCGATCCGCGACGGACTCCGACTCCGAGGAGGGAACCTCCGGAAGCGGCTTCGTGACCAGGCCCTCCAGCACCGCGTCATGCAGGGTGCGCGGCCGCACCGGGCCCGGCAATCGCACCTCCGGGCCGATGCGTGTCCAGCCCTCGCCACAGAAGAGCCGGCGCCAGAGCGTGTAGCGCACCAGCGCCTGGTCCTCCGTCATGACGATCTTCGCGTGCGAGTGGCCCAGCAGCCGCGCCGCCAGGTCCAGCAGCCGCATGTGCCGAGACAGCTCGCGCGACGCCATCGCCACGAACCGCCGCTCCTGCCCGCCCAGCCCCTCGGCATCGCGCAGCGCGTTGGCGAGCGCCGCCTTCAGCGGATCCCCCTTGAGCACCGCGATGTGGGTCTCCAGGGCGGCGGTGGCCGCGCGCCGGGACGGACGCCCCAGGCGCGACGGATCATGCGGCGAAGGCCAGAGGGGAATCTCCACGGGGGTGTGTCCTCTTCTTCGCTTCAGTCGCGCAGCGGCACGCACACCGCCAGCGCGCCCGTCCGCGTCCGCGTCTGGGGAGACGCCCCCAGGCCGAGGAACAGGTAGCAGGGCGCGGCATAGCGTTCCCCGTCCAGCTCCAGGTCGCCCTCCACCAGGAGGACCCCCTGGCCACGATGAGGCGGGGGCCAGCGATGCTCCGCTCCGGACGTCAGCCGCACCCAGGTCCGGGGGGCCTCCGACTCCGGGCTGGCCGAACGTGCGCCCGGCGCGAACTCCGTCCAGGCCGGCGAGTCTGGCGCCAGCGGCGCCTCCGCGGCGGCGAGCGCCTGACGCTTCAGGTCGAGGAAGCGCTCGACCAGCCCCATGATGTCGTCCACCTGGAAGGGCTTCATCAGGAGCGCGTCGGGCTCGAAGGGGTGCAGGGCCTGGACGACCTCGTCGGGACCGGCGGCGCTGACGATGACCACCGGGTGCAGGCGACGACGCGCTGCTTCCAGGATGCCCTTGCCGTCGTTGTGGTTGCCCGCGATGCGCAGGTCGCTCATCACCAGCTCGAAGCGGTCCGTCTGGAGGGCGGACAGCGCTTCATGGATGGTGCCCACCGCCTGCACGTCCGCCAGCTCGGAGACCAGCTCACCCATTCCTTCGCGGAGGCTCGGATCGTCCTCGACCAGCAGAACCTTCATCGCGACTCCCAGCGCGGAGGACAAAGGGGTGCTTTCACGGTCGGTCATCCGAAGGAGGCGGCATCTCGGACGCCGGTGCTGCGTTTGGGGGAATGGCCCTCCCCGGACTCGAACCGGGACGCGGGGTCAGCCGCAGCGGATTTTGAGTCCGCCTCGTCTACCAATTTCGACAGAGGGCCCCTTGGGTGAAAGCGAGGCGGCCGAACGTATATCGCGCCTTCGGTTCGTGTGCATCCGAAGATTGCGGTGGTCCACGCACACCGCTAAAGGGGCTGCGCATGTACAACCTTCTCATCTCCCTGGCCATCGGGCTGGCGGTCGCCGTGCTGGTCAAGCTGGTCGGCGGCTTCTCCTGGTGGGCCGGCATCGTGCCCGGCGTCATCGCCCTCTTCGCCGCCTACATCGTGCTCGCCCGCCGGGTCTCCACCCGGGTCCAGGCGCTCATGACCACGGTCCAGAATGATCTCCAGGGCCAGCCCGCCAACCAGAAGGAGGCCCAGGGCCGCGTGGACCGGGCCGTCAAGACGCTGGAGCAGGGCCTCGTCTGGGACAAGTGGCAGTTCCTCATCGGTCCGGAGATCCACGCCCAGATCGGCATGCTCAAGTACATGGTGAAGGACATTGAAGGCGCGAAGCCGCACCTGAAGCAGGCCAGCGGCCGCAACTACATGGCCAAGGCCATGGAGGGCGCCCTGCACTTCCGCCTCAACGACAAGGACGCCATGAAGGCCTCCTTCGAGGCCGCGGTGAAGAGCGGCAAGAAGGAATCCATCGTCTGGGCCGTGTACGCCTGGTGCCTCTTGCAGCAGAAGGACAAGGACGCCGCCCAGCGCGTGCTCGCCCGGGGCGTGGAGCAGAACCCGTCCGATGAGAAGCTCAAGGGCAGCCTCGCCCAGCTGCAGAACGACAAGCGCCTGAAGATGAAGCCCTACGAGCCGCTCTGGTGGCAGTTCGGCCTGGAAGCCCCGCCGGTGATGCCCCCCATGGGCGGCCGTCGCGTCCAGTTCACCCAGCGACGCTGAAGTCCGACGTCGGGTCGTTGAAGCGGAGTCGAAGCAACGGGAGGCTTGGTCGGCCTGGCGTCCAGCCGACGATGAAGCCTCCCCGCGGTACGGTAGGGCGTCGCCTGGAACGACGTTTAAGCTCTGTTGATGGCGCTGCCCTCCAGCGCCGTCCGGGGCGGATGGATCCCCCGAGCCACCGCGCGGCGGCCGCCTTCGCGCAAGGCCCTCCGTTGCCCTCCCGTCCGGCAATTCCTACCGGGAGCGCATGCCCGGGTGCTGCAACGTCTTCCGATCCTCCGGACGTCCGACGCGTCAGGTGTGTCGCAACCCCCTGAAAAGAGGTCCACGCGCGTCTGGATCTCCGGGGCACACGCTTTGCTCTCGGGCAGGGACACGCAGGTAACCCGGGCAGGAAGGCCCTGGAGCCTCGCGGAGGCGGACGGGCTTGGCAGCCGGAGGTCTCGGGTGAAGTCTGGATGGGTGGGTGGGTGCTTGCAGGATGAGGCGGCGGCGGGTGCGCGTGGGGCGCAAGGGCGAGGGGAGCACCTCGAGGGGCGTGGCGCCCGAGACTTTCGGCCTGCCATTTCTGGCAAGGCGAGCGGAGCGAACCAGTTCATGGAACGGCACGGCCGCGGCAGTGAGCGGGCGCTTCTCCTCATCATCGAAGACGACACCGGTGTGCGCGAAGGTCTGATGGACCTGCTCGCCCCCCGCTTCGACATCCTGGCCGCGGCGGACGCGGGCGCGGGTGTGGAGCTGGCGCGAGAGCACCGCCCGGACCTCGTCCTCCTGGACCGGTTCCTGCCCTCCGGGGATGGGCTGGCGGTCCTGGAGACGCTCCAGGGCGACGTGCGCACGGAGACGGTGCCCGTCATCTTCCTCACAGGGGACGCGGACGAGGCGACCCTGGAGAAGTGTCTGGAGATGGGCGCCGTGGACTTCATCCACAAGCCGGCGAGCTCGCGCGAGCTGCTCGCCCGCATCGACCGGGCGGTGCGCCAGAGCGAGCAGCAGCGCAAGCTCCAGGTGCTGGCGCAGACGGACGCGCTCACGGGCCTGGCGAACTTCCGGGCGCTGTCGGTGCGGCTGGACGACGAGTTCAAGCGCGCCCAGCGCTACGGCTACGCGCTGAGCGTGGTGGTCATCGACCTGGATCACCTGAAGGCCATCAACGACGGCATGGGGCACGACGTGGGCAACCGCGCCATCCTGTCCCTGGCCACGCTGATGCAGGGCAACCTGCGCGAGTCCGACTTCGCGGCGCGCTTCGGCGGCGACGAGTTCGTGGTGCTGCTGCCCCACCAGACGTCCATGGAAGCGGCCGTGTTCGCGGAGCGGCTGCGCACGGAATTGCGCGGCGTGAACGTGCAGCGCAGTGACGGTCGCCCGGCGCCGTTCGGTCTGAGCATCAGCGTGGGCGTGGCGGACCACACGGTCGAAGGCCCGCGCGAGAGCACGGAAGCATTGCTGAAGGCGGCGGACGCCGCGCTGTACGAGGCCAAGCGGGAAGGACGCGACCGGGTGGTGGTGTACGGCCAGTCGCTCCATGGCTCGCCGGCGCAGCGGCACTGATGGCGGGAAGGATCGAGGGCGCGCGATGAGCGGGATCAGCAAGCTGGCGAGTGGTTCAAGGGTGGCGATCGTCGGCGGCGGCATCGCGGGTGCGGGGCTCGCGGCCTCGCTGCTCTTCAATGGTCGCGCGCGGGGCGTGGCCCTGGACGTGCGCATCTACGCGGGGGGCACCGAGGAGCGCACCGCCCCCCCTGCCCTGCTGACTCCTGAATGCCGCTCGCGGCTGGCGGCGCTCGGCTGCCGCATCCCGCCCGAGTGGCGCACGCACGAACTGCGCGGCGTGGAGATCATCTCGCAGGGCGAGCGTGAGCTCTTGCCGTGCGCGCCCGGAGGCCTGTGGGTGGTGGATGGCTGGCCGCAGGGCGAAGGCGGCCTGGATCAGGTGCGGCAGGTGCTGTCCACGGCGGCCAGTTCCCAGGGCGCTCGCTTCGTGAACCGCAACGTGGAGCGCGTGGAGCGGCAGGCGCCCGCGCCGGATGCGCCCACGGCGGTGCGCAACGCGGGGCCGCTGGTCGTCCGCGCGCAGGGCAGTGGCGAGCGCTTCCACGCGGTGGCGCTGGCCGCTGGCGCGGGGCCGCTGCTGGGGGATGCCTTCTTCAAGGGTTTCCGTCCGGCGCCGTCCATGCCCGCGGTGCAGGCACGGCTCAAGGGCGCGATGGTGGGCCGGGAGCTGATGCCGGTGGCGCGCCTCTGGGTGTCGCCGCTGCCCGCGGTGGATGCGCTGTTCCTCATCCCGGGCGCGGGCTCCGTGTACGCGCTGGCCTTCGGCGCGGCGGTGACGCCCGCGGACCTGTGCCAGGTGCTGATGATGGCCGCGCGCGACGGCCTGCTGGAGGAAGGCTTCGAGGTCGCCGCGCTGGAGACGACGCGCCTGCCCTACGGCCCCGGCCGCACGCTGGTGGCGCCCGGGCAACTGGTGGTGGGGCCGGCCGCCTTCGGTCACCCGCTGCAGGTGGGCCTGTCGGAGACGCTGGCGTCGTGCAGCCGCGCCGCCGTGGCGCTGCTGGACGGGGGCCTGGATGCGGCGTCGCTGGAGCGCCGGTATGTGCGCGACGGGCTGGGCGAGCTGATGGAGGACGCGGCGGCCGGAGCGCGCGCCGTCACGTGGCTGCGGCGCGCGGGCAAGCGGGCCCCGGCGGCCTTCGTCGCGGCGCGCTCGAAGCACACCCTGGGCAGCGTGTATGGCGGCGGCGTGCTGGGACTCAATGCCCCCACCCCGCTGTCCCTGCTGGCCGCGGCGCGCTGGGCGGGCGTGCGGGAAGTGGTGGGCTCGTGGCTGCGCACGCCGATGGAGCCCGTGCCCACGATGGTGCCGGAGGTGGAGCCGGACCTGTACTACGTGGTGGACGACGACGCGGACACGCGTGAGGCACTGACGCTGCTGTTGGAGAGCACCGGCGCGCGCGTGGTGTCCTTCGCGGATGAGCTGGCGCTGTTCTGCGCGGTGGCGCGGCGTCCGCCCACCGCAATCCTCCTGGACGTGGTGCTGCACTGGGTGGACGGCCTGCGCCTGTGCGAGGGCCTCAAGCAACACCCGCTCACCCGGGACACCCGCGTGCTGGTGATGAGCGGCCTCAACCGTCCGCACGTACGGCAGCGCGCGCTCGACGCGGGTGCGGAGGCCTTCCTGCCCAAGCCGGTGAACCCGGACCGCCTGCTCTGCCAGCTCACCGGACGCGTGCCGGAGCCGCTCGGCACGCCGGCCATCGTGCGCCCTGCCTCCGTGGAGCCGTTTGGCGAGGACCGCTACGCCTCCTGACTGTCGCGTGGGGCGTCGGACACCGGGCCTGGACCGACGGATGGCTTGTGCGTCGGGGTGGCCGTGCGCACGGAGGCCGCCCCATGACCACGACCTCCCGTCTCTTCGCAGGTGCCCTGCTCTGCCTCTCGCTTGCGTGCACGCAGTTGGTGGTGGCGAGCGGGCTGGGCCGGAAGAACGCAGTTCGGGCGTCTGGTGGGCACGGCGGTCGCGGCCGACGGCACGCTGCTCGTCGCGGACGATGCGAACGGCGTCATCTACCGCATCCGCTACGCGGGCTGGACTTCACCCGCAGCTATCTTTGAATTCACTACAGGTGCGACCCTGCCGGACGGCTTCCAGTGAGGATTCCGCCCGGCCCGGGGCCGGCTTTCGTCAGGCCGTGACCTGGCGGATGCCCCGACGCAGCGCCAGTGAACCGGACATCATCGCGATGCCTCGGAAGAACACGCCGACCCCGACGAGCGTCCCCACCAGCCAGACGGAGGACGTGGGCCACTGCGCCATGACGCTGATGCCCAGGAAGACGGAGATGAGGCCGAAGGCCGCGTCCCAACCCCACTGGGGATAGCGGTCCATGACGGACGTGATGACGTGGAAGAGGCCGTTGGCGAAGAAGAAGCCGGCGAGCAGCAGCGTGAGGGAGGCAAGCCCTGCCCCCGGGAACACGACGGCGAGGATGCCGACCACGGAGGTGAGGAGGCCGCCCAGGATGAAGGACCAGAACGGGCCGCCGCCCTGGGCGCGCAGCCGGACGCCAGCGACGATCTCCGCGATGCCGCCAATCACCAGCATCATTCCGATGAAGAAGATGGTGACCATGCTGGTGAAGAAGGTGGCTCCCAGCAGCACGATGCCGGCGGCCGCTGTCAGCATGCCCAGGAGGAAGGGGGCGCCCCAGACGGCCGAGGCGCCCTTGGAAGGACGCTCCGGTCGGGTCTCCGGCGCGCGTTCAAATCTCGTTTCCATCGCGATCTCCGCTGTGGTGGCTCCCGGCATCGAGCACCCTCGGCCGCCTGCCGGTCCGGGAGCGGACTCACTGGAAGCGTTTCCCGTGCAACATGGGAGCGCCCGCGGGTGGCAACAATCCGCCTTCACTTCAGGCAGGACGGACCAGCGAGCGCGTGCCCTGGCGCCACCCCTGATCAGGGTTCGGGGCGAGCGTAGGGAGGCTCGAGGAACACCGCGCCGGGCTCCCGGCGGAACCAGGTGAGCTGACGCTTGGCGTACCGCCGCGTCTCCTGCGCGGTGTCGAGGATGGCCTCCTCGCGTGTCATCCGCCCTTCCACCACGGCGCGCGCCTGCACGTAGCCGACGCTGCGCATGGGCGCCGCGTCCGCGTAACCGCGCTCCAGGAGGGACCGCGTCTCCTCCACGAGCCCCCGGGCGAACAGCGCCTCCGTGCGCGCGTTGATGGCGGCGTACAGCGCTTCGCGCGGAGGGTTGAGCACGAACAGGCGGAAGGCGTAGCGGTCCGGCGCGAAGGCATGGGCGCGGCGGAACTCCGAGGCCGGGACGCCCGTCTGGGCGTGGATCTCCAGCGCCCGGACGACGCGCACCAGGTCCTGGGGCGGCAGCTTCGTCGCGGTCTCCGGATCCACCTCGGCCAGCCGGCGGTGCACGGCCTCCCTCCCCTGCTCCGCCGCCACCGCCTCCAGCTCCGCGCGCAGCGACGGCAGGGCGCCGGGAGCGTCCACCACCCCATGCAGGAGGACGCGGAGGTAGAGGCCGGTGCCTCCAACGACGAACACCGCGCGTCCACGTGAAGCGATGTCCGCGATGGCCGCGTCCGCGCGGCGCTGGTACTCGGCGGCGGAGAAGGTCTCCAGCGGATCCACGGCCGACACGAGGTGGTGCGGCACGGCGGACAGCTCGTCGGGGGAAGGCTTCGCGGTGCCGATGTCGAAGGCGCGGTACACCTGCTGAGAGTCCGCGCTGACAATCTCTCCGCCCGCCTCGCGCGCCCAGGCGATGGCCAGCGCCGTCTTTCCCGACGCCGTGGGCCCTGCGATCACCGTCAACGGCACCCGCGTCTCAACCACCGTCATCCGCCTCCGACGCCCCCTGTAACGCAGTCACGCGCCAGGAGCGAGCCCTGGCCTACGTCCGCCCGTCCGCGTCCAACCGCGCCCGGACCACCGCCGCCGCGGAGGCATCGCGTGCGAACACGAGCCTCGCCGTCTCCACCGACGACAACACCCGCCCGGCTGCACCCACCAGCGCGGCCCGGCCCGCGACGGTCGGCTCGGGCAACAGGGCATTGAGCAGCAGCACCCGGGCCACATCCCCGGCCCCCTGCGCTTCCCACCGCGAATCCACATCCCACGCCAGCGTGCCCACCGCGACGAGCGCGGCCTCGGTGGCTCGGCTCAGCACGTTCCACGGGGTCCCGGCG
>NZ_RAWD01000134.1:0-24153 GCF_003612065.1 Corallococcus sp. CA047B | reverse complement strand
TACGATATTACTACGCGTCTCGTGGGCTCGGAGATGTGGTATAAGAGACACCCCTCCTCCGCCTTGCGGTTCCTTGGCGTGTCCCTGCTCGGGGGTTTGCTGCTCGCGAGCCCTGGCCGGACACAGCCCGCCTCGTCGTCCGACGCGGGGGAGCCCGCGAAGGCGCTGGTGGGCATCTGGGGCGGAAGCCGCGGCTACGGTCCCGAACTCCAGGGCGCGCTCACCCTCTCCCGCGCGCCGGAGGGATGGCGCGCGTCCATCGGTGGTTTCTCCGCCCCGGGGCGCCTGGAGAAGCAGACGCTGACGTTCACCCTGCCCGGAGGCCAGGGAGAATTTCGTGGAACGCTGACAGCCGACGGGAAGCGCATCCTCGGGCACTGGCTCCAACCGCGCGCCCTCGTGGGCGGCGTCCGCTACGCCACGCCCGTCGAGCTGCGCGTCCTCCAGAAGGATGTGTGGCGCGGCGACGTGACGCCCCTGGAGGACCGCTTCACGCTCTACCTGCTCATCCAGGAGATGCCGGACGGCGCCATCCACGCCATCCTCCGCAACCCGGAGAAGAACCTCGCGCGGCAGGCCGCCTTCCGCGTGTCCCTGAAGGGCCATGACGTCCAGCTCATCGAGACGCGGCCCGGGGGGATGCGCTTCAACGGCACGTATGACGCGGACGCCGGGAAGCTGACGTTGAACGTCCTCTTCCTGGGAGCGCTCGACCTCACCCGCCGCGACCGCGACCAGGCCGTGGGCCTCTACCCGCGCACACCCGCGGAGCCCGTCTACACCTACCGCAAGCCCACCGCGGACAACGACGGGTGGGCGACGGCCTCGCTCGCGGAGGTGGGCATGGACGAGGCCCCCATCCGCGCCCTGGTGCAGGGCATCCTCGACACGCAGCCGGGTCCCACGCCCACGCCACTCATCGAAGGCCTGCTCATCGCCCGCCACGGGAAGCTCGTCGTGGAGGAGTACTTCCACGGCCAGGACTCGGAGCGTCCGCACGACCTGCGCTCCGCGTCGAAGACCTTCGCGCCGGTGCTGGTGGGCGCCGCCATCCAGCAGGGCGCGAAGCTGCGGCCGGAGACGCTGGTGTCCTCGCTGTTCCCCGGCGCCCCCTCGGAGGATCCCCGCAAGGCACGCGTGACGGTGGAGCACCTGATGACCATGACGTCGGGGCTCGCGTGCGATGACAACGACGACAGCTCTCCTGGCAATGAGAACACGCTCCAGGACCAGCCGTCGGACTGGTACGCGTACACGCTGAACCTGCCCATGGCCCGCGAGCCCGGCGGCGGACAGGCCGTGTATTGCTCCGCCGGCATCAACCTCCTGGGCGGCGTCCTGCACCAGACGACAGGCACCTGGCTGCCGGAACTCTTCGAGCGCGCCGTGGCCACCCCGCTCCAGATGCGGCGCCACCACATCAACCTCACGCCCGACGGCGACGCATACCTGGGCGGCGGGCTCTACCTGCGTCCCCGCGATGCGCTGAAGCTGGGCCAGCTCTACCTGTCCGGCGGCGTCTGGAACGGACGGCGCGTCATCCCCCGGAGCTGGGTGGAGCGCTCCACGGCCCGCCACGCGGAGATGAGCCCGGGCAGGACGTACGGCTATGCCTGGTGGCGCCACGAGCTGAAGGTCGGAGACCGCGTCTACGCGGAGTACGAAGCGGGTGGCAACGGCGGCCAGTACATCATGGTCGTCCCCGAGCTGGGTCTGACGGTGGCCTTCACCGGCGCCAACTACGGCCAGTTCGCGCTGTGGAAGCAGGTCCGGGAGGACCTGCTTCCACGCTACATCCTCGCGGCCGCGCGCCCATAGAGCAGCCTCTTCAAGAGCGGCAGATCATCGGCGTCGACGGCGGGATGACCTGCTCGCGGGCTCTTCACGATGGGACCCTGGCTCCGAAAGGCCTAGCAGGTCTTGTTGTACAGCGCGATGCAGTTGTCCCTGAACTGCGCGAGGCTGCACTTGCCGTTCTGCTGACAGGTCGCCCAGCCGTTGTAGCGCGGGTCCTTACAGTACAGGAGCGTGACCCAGCACCCGGGCCCCATCGCGGAGACGTCGCCGCTCGAATCCTGCATCGACGCCAGCGGCTCTTCCGAACTCATGGGTCCGAAGTCCAGGTTGATGCTCTGACCGGACTCGGTCGTCACCGTCTGCACGGTGTCCGACGAGGCGTCCTCCGCCCCCGCACCACACCCCATGAGAGGAACCGCGGCCAGCATGAGCCCCAAGATGAGCTTCTTCATTGTTGTTCTTTCTTCCTCAGAGAAACCAGGAGCGCCTGAGGAGGCGTCGTCACGTGGATGGACGGCATCCACGTGAAGACACCCTAGAATGAACCAAACACTCCACAAACCAGTAAAAACTGGAATGTAAGTCAGAACACAAAAACCGGTGCACCCACGTTCCTTGCACGCCACCGGCCCCTCCCCGGGAGCAGTCGCGAGACTTCAGGGATTGGGCGGGAGCCCGGGTGTGAGCTGGGATTGTCCGCCCTGCCCCCAGGCCGTGGCGGCCCGGACAGCCGCCCACCGAGGGGATGGGCAGCGCGCAGTCCCACCCGAGCGGGGCGTTCAGCGCGCGTGGGCCTTCGTGGTAGATGCATGGACGTGGCCCTGGCCCCGTCGACCTGTGGGCCTGATGTCGGGAGTGCTTGGGATGCATGGGGCTGACTCCGAGTCCTTCGAGAAGGTGTTGCAGTCCGCCGGCGAGCGGTCCTCCGCCCTCCTCCGGGAGGCTCCGGGAGCCCAGCAGGCCGTGGAGCGCGCCCTCTCCCAGGCCGCGACCCTCCGCGACGCCGCGCCCACACCGGGGGACTTCGCGCGACACCTCGGGGGCCTTCTTTCGGAGGCGGCGGACCCGATGCTCGCGCTGGAGCGACTGCATGTCCGGGACCTCGCGCTCGCGCTCTCGTGCGCACAGGGGCTGCCGGCGGCCCGTGCGCTGCTGGAGCAGGAGGTCCTCCTCAAGCTGCGCGTTCCCCTGTCCCGCATCCATCCCTCGCCGGTGTTCGTGGACGAGGTGCTGCAGGTGCTCCGCACGAATCTCCTGATGCCTCGCGCGGAGGCCCCCTCACGCCTGCTCGGCTACTCGGGCGTGGGCCCGCTGCTGCACTGGGTGAGCATCTCCGCGGTGCGGCTCGCGCTGAGGATGCGCAAGGCGCAAGGGGATGCGTCGCACGTGGAGGCCGAGGTGCTCGCCGCGCACCCCGCGCCGGGCGGACTGGAGCTCGGCTTCGTCCGGGAGGAGGCCCGGGGACATGTGCGCTCAGCCTTCATCCTGGCCGTGGCCTCGCTGGACGACGAGGACCGGGAGCTGCTGCGGCTGCACTTCGTCGAACGCCTCTCCCTGGAGCGGATGGGCGCCCTGTTCGGCCTGCACAAGTCCACCCTCTCACGCCGGCTCTCCGCGGTGCAGACGCGGCTGGAGAAGCGGACGCGGCGGGCGCTCGCCGAACGTCTGTCGCTGCCCGAACCGGAAATCGACAGCCTGATGCGTGCCATCCATGGACGGCTGGACCTGAGCCTCTCGGGCCTGCTGGCGGAGCGCGAATGAGCTGCCCGGATGAGAACGCGCTCTCGGGGTATGCGAGCGGAGCGTTGGCCCCCGAGGCCACGGCGGCCGTGCGCCAGCATGTCACCGGCTGCCCGGAGTGCCGGAGCGTGCTCGCCGCCCTGGGCGGGCTGGAGCTGCCTCCACCGCTGTTCGACACGGGGCTGCTCGTCTCCGGCGCGCGCGTGGGGCGGTACATCGTGCTCGGGCTGCTGGGTGAAGGAGGCATGGGGCGCGTCCATGCCGCCCATGATCCGGAGCTGGACCGCAAGGTGGCGCTCAAGCTGCTGAACCTCGCAAGGCTCGGGGAGGACTCCCTGGCCCAGGCGCGGCAGCGGCTGGAGCGCGAGGCCCGCACGATGGCCCGGCTGTCACACCCCCATGTCGCCCAACTGCACGACGTGGGGGAGTTCCAGGGCCAGCTCTTCCTGGTGATGGAGCTCGTCGAGGGAGGCACGCTCCGGCGGTGGCTCTTGGAGAAGCCACGCACGCGCAGGGAGATCCTCGCGCGCTTCATCCAGGCGGCGGACGGGCTCGCGGCCACCCACGCACTGGACATCATCCACCGCGACTTCAAGCCCGACAACGTCCTGCTGACGCGCGATGGCCAGGTGCGCATCACCGACTTCGGCCTGGCCAACGCCGCGGGAGGGCTGGGGCCCTTCCGGGAGGACGGGGCCGTCGTCTCCGGTGAAGCGCCCCTCACCGTCACCGGGGCGTTCCTGGGGACCCTCGCCTATGGCGCGCCGGAGCAGCTTCGCGGCGAGCGGGGGGATGCCCGCTCCGACCAGTTCGCCTTCTGCGTCGCGCTCTACGAGGCGCTCAACGGACAGCGGCCCTTCGCGGGCACCACGCGCGAGGAGCTGCTGGCGTCCATGCTGCGCCAGGAGGTGCGACCCGAGAAGCGGGGCGTGCCCTCATGGCTCAAGGCCGTGGTCCGGCGCGGACTCTCCGTGGACCCGTCCCGGCGCTTCGAGTCCATGCAGGCGCTGCGGGCCCGCCTCTCGCGGGAGGTCGGGGCCTGGAAGCGCAGCGCCGCCACGGCGGTGCTCGCGGGAGGACTGGTGGGCCTGGGGTTCCTCGTGCTCGGGCCTTCAGCGGCGACGCCGGCAGAGGCCTGCCAGGGCAGTGAGCGGCACCTCGCGGGCATCTGGGACGCGTCCGTGCGCGAGTCCACGCACCAGGCCTTCTTGAGGACGGAAGACCCCGCGGCCGAAGCCTCGTTCCAGGCCGTGGCCTCCACGCTGGAGCGTTGGAGCCGGGACTGGACGCGCGCGCATCAGTCGGCGTGCGAGGCGACCCGCGTCTTCGGCGAGCAGCCGGAGGCGGTGCTGGGGCTGCGGATGACGTGCCTGGACCAGCGGCTGGGAGAGCTGTCGCGGCTGACGGTGGCGCTCCAGGGCGCGGACGCGCGGACGGTGGAGCGGGGCTTCAAGCTGGGGGCCTCGCTCACGGGCGTGGGCCGCTGCGCGGATGTGCGCACGTTGCAGGAGGCCGTGTCTCTTCCGGAAGACCCGAGGGTCCGCGCGGCGGTGGACGCGGTGCGCGCGGAGCTGGCGCGGGCCAGCGCGGAGCGGCTCGCGGGCCATACCCCCGAGGCGCTGCGGATCGTGCTGCCCGCCCGGGAGCGGGCGCTCGCCACCCATCACCGTCCCCTGGAGGCGGAGGCGCACCATCTCACCGCGCGCTTGCAGGAGGACGCGGAGGCGTTCGAGGACGCGCGAGAATCCCTGGCCCGGGGCGCGTTGGCGGCCGAAGCGGGGCGGCATCTGGGCGTGCTCGCGCGGGTGCTGCTCTCCCAGGCCTGGCTGCATGGGTACAGCCTGGGGCGCCCTCCAGAGGCGCGGCCCTTCCTCCAGCGCGCCCGGGCCGTGGCGGAGGCGCTGCGGGACACCGAGCTGGACACCTTGATGGATCAGATGCAGGCGGAGCTGCTGGAGCAGGAGGGCCGCTTCTCGGAGGCGGAGCCGCTGCTGCGGGCCTCGCTGGAGACCGCCAGCGCGCGGGGCCAGCACGTCGCGCACGCGGAGCTGACCGGCCGGCTGGGCCTGCTGCTCCAGCAGCAAGGGCGACTGCTGGAGGCGAAGCGTTGGCAGGAGGAGGCGCTGCGGCTGCATGAGGAGCACTTCGGTCCAGGGCACCGGGACACGGGACGGGCCCTGGCGAACCTGGGAGGCACGCTGGCCCTGCTGGGCGAACTGGCGCGGGCCGAGGCCGTCCTCCAGCGGGCGCTCGCAATCCTCCGCAAGACGCTGGGCGAGGAGAACCTGTCGGTGGCCCGGACGTGGTCCAACCTGGCCCTCGTCTACTTCGAGTGGGGACATGGGGCCCAGGCTCGAGAGGCCGCGGAGGCAAGCTGGGCCGTGGCACTCAAGAGCGTGGAGGCCGGCAGCCCGGTGCTGATGGGGATGGCGTCGAACCGGTTCGGCGTCCTGGGAGAACAGGGCGAGCGTGCGCGGGAGCTGGAGCACGTCCGGAGCGTCCTGGCGCATCGCGAGCGCGTCTATGGCGCCTCCCACGCGGAGGTGGCCCTGGACGTCCACGAGGTGGGAAGGCTGCTGCGCCTGCTGGGGCGTCCGGAAGAAGCGCGAGGCTTCCACGCGCGCGGCGTCCTGCTCCAGCAGCCCCTGCTCGCCCGGGGTGAGGTGGATGGCGCGGGGCTGCGCGCCCTGGCGGATGCCCTCCTCTTCCTGGGGCGGGTGGAGGAGGCCCGGCGTCACGTGGAGCAGGCGCTCGCGAGCATGGAGCGGGACCTGGGGCCTTCGTCGTCCGAGCGCATCGAGGCGCTGCTCCTGCTGGGGGACGTGCACCTCGCGCGAAGCCAACCCGCCGAGGCCCTGACACCGCTGCGGACCGCGCTGGAGGTGCTCACGTCGCGGCAGGTCGTCTCCGCGCGCGTCCCCAGGGTTCGTCGCCGGCTCGCGCGGGCGCTCCGGCTGACGGGCGCGGTGGATGAGGCCTGTGAGGAGGCGCGGCGCGCCTGGGGAGAGCTGACCGTGTGGCGCAAGGCCCATGCCCAGGAGACGGCGGAGGCCCGGGCCGAGCTGGGGCACTGTCGAGGGTAGCGGTCGATTTCACGCAACGGTGCCATCCGGCCTGTCTCTTCCCGTCAGAGGGGGCGTTCGTGCTCCCCGCGACTCCTCGGGAGAACGACATGAAGATGACGACGCGGTGCCTGGTGCTGCTCACCCTGCTGGCGGCGATGGGGTGTGGTGACTCGAACGAGGGGGATGGGGACACGGACGGCCCGCCCACGGACTCCGCGCTCAAGTGCGACGCCGTGGGCTGGTGCACCACGTGGACGGCGGACGGCGAGGACGTGACGGACGCTCCCCCGCTGACGGGCGGCACGCTGAGCGACGGCTTGTACCGCACGGAGAGGGGCATCGACAGCACCATGGCCTGGCGCATCCAGGGCAAGTCCATCCTCGTGATGAGCCCGGTCTGGCGCAACCGGCTGGGGACCTGGAAGGTGGAGGGGGATCGTCTGATCATCTCGCTGACGAGCGCCTGCTCCAGTAGCAAGGATGAAGTCCTGTCCGAGACCTCCCACTACGCCTTCGCCCTCAAGGGAGACGTCCTCTACACGCAGGAGCTGGACTTCGAGGACATGCCCATCATGGGCTGGCGCAAGGTGAAGTCGCTTTGTGATGAGAACGCCTCGTTCAACTGCAAGGAGCGCGACTGCGCCTGTGACATGACGACGAACACGTCGCTCATGGGGCAGCCCCGCTGCTACTGAGCCAGGACGTCGCGCCTCCCTGCATCGCGCGCTTCGCACCGCCTCCCGGGATTCGCGCCCCCCTCACCCGGTAGAAACAGTGACGCAGTCGTTTTCCTGGAGCGCTCCCTCTACATCGCGGTGCGTCCAAACGCTGCGCGGAAGCGGGCACACCCATTGCTGTGTTCGCTTGCAAGGAGGCGTTCATGAACCCGCTTCGCGTCAGCGTTGTCGCAGGGCTCGTAGCGCTCGTGTCCACGGGCTGCACCACCACGCTGTACAAGTCGAACCAGGTCAGTGCTCCGCTTCTGCGGGAGCAGGGGGAGTTCAAGGGCAGCATCACTCCCAGCAACGTGCAGCTGGCGTGGTCGCCACGCGCGGGCGTGGGCTTGCTGGCCAATGGCTATTACGAGTCCTACGAGGAGGGGCGGCGCGACGCGAACGGGCTGCTCGCGGAGGTCGGGGGAGGCCTCTACGGTCGCTTCCTGGAGAACGCGGTGTGGGAAGCCTACGGCGGCGTGGGCTACGGGCGCTCCACGGCCAGTGACCAACTCGACGCGGGGGGCGGTGCCTTCCGGGATGTGGGGTTCACCGCGCGGGGCGTGCGGGCGTTCGTGCAGCCGAACCTGGGCTATGTCACGCCCTACTTCGAAGTGGGGGGAAGCCTTCGCATGTCCGCCGTGAAGTACCTGTCGTTGGATGTGGAGGGTTACACGGAGTCAGAACGGGCGCGGGAGTTCCTTGGGGAGGATCAGGTGACGGACCCGGTCTGGCTCTTCGCGGAGCCCGCGCTGACGGCGAAGGTGGGCTACAAATGGGTGAAGGCCTTCGTGCAGCACACCTGGACGCTCAAGCTGGGCGGTGATGCGCTTCCCCATGAGGAAGACACCACCGTGGTCGGGCTCAGCGTGGACGTGGCGAGCTGGTACCACGACTTCCGGTGGAGCCCCCGGACCTCTTCCGCCAGGGATTGATGGGCTGGGGCCCGGCTCCCTCTGCAGGGAACCGGGCTCCTGTCACTGGAGTGCTTCGAGCAGGGCGGCTTGGAGCGCCTTCCGGTTCTCCGGGAAGTGCTGGCTGGGATAGGGCCTTGCTCCGCTCAGGATGGGCTCGTACTTCTGGTACATGGGGTCCGAGCGCGCTGGCTCCTGCTGATAGAAGGCGTGGCTGGCCTGGAGCAGATACCGGGGCCGGGTGCCCTCCGGGCCATCCTTGCTGAAGGCGATGAGGCTGCGCGTCTCCGGGGCCTGCATGAACCTCGTGAAGCGCTGGGCGTCCTCCGCGCACGTCCCGGTGCAGCTTGCGTTGAGCACCAGCGCATCCACGAAGACCGCGGGAGCCGAGCCCGCGCCAAGCGGCACCGAAATGACCTCCGGGAGCGGCATGGAGGGCTGGGCCTTGAGGATGTAGAACAGGCGCTCGGTGTAGCCCATGAAACCGTTGGCCTGCTCCGCGGCGAAGGCCTCTTCCGCCACCGAGTTGTCAGCGTAGGTGCCATCGAGGCACGGATTGACGCCCGCCTCGAGCGCGCAACTGTCGACGACCTCCGCGAAGGCCCCCAGGGTCGTCGAGTCCAGTGGCAGGGAGATGGCGCTGGCGAGCGCGTCCCCCGGATGCGTGTCCGCCCAGGCGTCGATGTACGAGGACGGCAGCGTCCAGCTTCCATCGAGATTCATCGCCAGCGGGCGCTTGCCAGGAGAGACCTCGCGGAGGATCCGCACGAGCGAAGCGCTGTCGGTCGCGGACCGGATGTTCGTGCTCCGCGAATAGACGACCTTCGTGCACAGGTATGTGGGCACGCCGTAGCTCTGACCGGAGATGCGGACGGCCTCCTCCGCCGCGGGATGCGCGACGCCCGACTCCAGCGCGACGGGCTGGATCCAACCCTTCGACGCGAGCGAACCCAGCAGCAGCGTGTCCACCTCCACCACCTGGGCGTTTCCGGCCCCTGCGCCGAGGAGCTGGCTCAGCGTCCCTCCCTCGTTCAGGTCATAGACATCCAGATTGGCGTCGAACACGACGTCCAGGTCGATGTCCGAATGCGCCCGCTCGAAGTCGGCCTCCAACCGCTGCTCCAGGCTGGCGAAGTTGTCCCCCGCGGAGTCGGGAATGTATGGGAACAGCACGGCCTTCAGCGGACGCCGTGGGGTGGGCTCCGGGTCGGGTGAGTCCGAACAGGCGCTCAGGACAAGGACGACAGGACAGAGCAGTGTTCTCCACTTCATGGCGGTGACCTCTTCCGGGCGGTGCCGGGTGCCCATGGCTTACCGGGTGGCAGGCGTTGGACGAGGCTCAGAGCAGCTTCGCCATGATCTCGCGCTCGCGCTGCTCGAGCTTGATCGACGCGAGCGCCCAGTCGATGAGTTCGTCCGTGACCGACGCGTCGAGTCCGAAGGCCTTGGCGGCCTCGTTCACCGACGCGCGCTCCTCGGCCGCGACCTCTCCGTCGGCACAGGCCACCTCCACGAGCATGCGCAGCAGGGAGACGCGCAGCTCGCGAATCTCGATCTTGCTGACGATGTCGGTGAGGCGGCCGGGCTTCTGGAACTCCCCCTCGATGAGCGCGGCGACCTGCTCGTCGCGGGGCGACAGGCCCATGCCCAGCACCACCTCATCGAGCTGCTGGCGCTCATCCTCGGTGATGCGGCCATCGCTCGCCGCGACGTTGGCCATGGCCTGGACGAACGCCAGCAACTGCTCCTGAGGGTACTCGCGCGTCATGTCGTCTCCTGGGTGAGCGGGCGCGCGGCGGGCCGGCAAATCACGGACAGACGCGGAGCCGGCTGTTCAGTGGACACAGGATAAGGGGGGCCCGCGAGGATCGAAAACGGTTTCGTCCGTGCCCGCGCGTGAGCGCGCATCCCCGGAGGCAGGCTCAGCCCTCCTGTTTGAGCCAAACGCGCAGGGGGTCCCCGGGCTCGAAGCCCAGACTCCGCCACACGTCGAGCGCTTCGCCGTGCTCGTAACCGACGACGGGACGGCCCGGAAAGAGCACCTGGAGCTGGGAGAGCAGCTCCGCGTACCGCGAGGCCGGCGCGTTTTCGGAGAGGAAGGTGTTCGACAGGCCGACGACTCCCGCGGACAAGGAGGCGATGCCACCGGCGTCGGGGCGTGCCGCATCGCCCGTGGCGAGGAAGACGACGCCCTCCTCGCCGAGCAGGGCCGGAGGGAACACGCGCACCTCGGGCCGGACGCCGCCCGGCAACCCGGCCCATGCGGCCTCCCACGCCTCCAGTTCCACGGGAGTCCGCACCGTGCGCCAGGCCTCCCGCGCGACTGGCGATGGGTCACGGGCCTCCCGGTGGATCCACCGGGCCTCCATCAGCAGGTCGAAGCCTCGCGACGCGAGGTCGAGCGTCGCGAAGCCGTCCTTCACGCCCCAGCGTCCCGGCAGCGCCAGGCCGGACAGGGCCGCGAGCGTGGCGCCGTCCGCGTCCGGCGTGAGCGTGACGACGTTGGGATAGAAGGCCGGCACCGGCGCGGGGTTGAGCCACAGCCCGGCCTCGAACCGGCCGGGGCGTCCGTGGGCGCGGCAGACGGTGTCGCACCAGTCCGCGTTGTTGCGGACGGCCTGGAGCGTGCGAGGCGTGGGGCGCATGGGCGGAAGCAGCGTCCAGGGCCCGTCGTTCAGCCGCCGTAGCAGTTCAGGGTCGAGCCACCACAGTAGCTGCTACCCGAGTTGCTCCAGGAACCCGCCGAGTTGGTGCAGATCTGGTTCTGCCGGCGCTCCAGGGTGGGCGTGCAGCAACCGACCTTGATGGTGCGCGTCTGGCCAGGGATGCACCCGGCCTGGGCAGACACCTCCTGCGTGTCCTCCGTCCGCGGAGTGACCTCGTCAGGGGTCTCCACGCCACAGCCCACTACCCCCAGCAAACAGGTCGCCAGCAACAGCCCACGCTTCAGCGTCTTCATGTGTCACTCCCGGGTGTCGGAATCACAGCGGGACGGGATGCTATCAAGGACTCCAGACTCAAAAAAGGATTCTCTGGTTAGTCAGAGATACTTTGAAGTGGACTTGTCGCTGTCCGCGAATATCTACAAGCCTCGCGGCGTGTGCATGAATCAACACAACGTCTAGCCTTTCGGCCTGCAAGGCGCTGGGCATCGACAACACGTTCGATGACACCCCGCGCGCAAAGGAGATCCCGGACACGATGGGCTTGTCGTCGGGCGACAGGAACGCCGTCCTCAAGGCATACAAAGCGGGCTGAGAGGACGAGGCATGCCGCCGGAAGGACAGGCTTTCGGATTCATCGTTCGTAGCGTCGTGAGCGAGATTGCATCCGCCGAAGCCCCCGGGCTTGATTCGCGGGAGGTGGCGGCCCGGGTCGCGCCTCCCGGGGACGATGCCACGATTGGTTCCTCGTCACGCCCGAGGGCAAGCTCTTCCGGGCCGGTGAAGCCTCGCCGGGCGATGACGAGAACACCGTCGATATCGACCGTGACTCCCTCCGCTCCCTGCAGCGCGGAGTGCGTGTCCGACGGAGCATTTCGCCCCTGGGTGCGGACGCAGGACCCTCCTCCGGGGAAGGATGGGCTTCCGTGGAAAAGCCTGGCCAGTTCCACTGCTTGAGTCACTTGGCGCGTTCCTCGGGGACGGCGTCGCCATGTGAGCGCGCCTCGTCCATGACGCAGTGGGCCGGTTCCGCTCGCATCTCCGCGGGGAACCCGTGACAATCCCCGGCATGAAACTGCGACATTCGATTCTCTCCTTGTTGGTGCTCTCCCTCGCGACCGCGCCCGCACTCTCTGGCTGTGGTTCCGACAACGGCCCTCCGACGCCACCCGTAGGCATTGACGCGGGCACCGGGTCCGATGCAGGCACCGAGTCCGATGCGGGCACCACGCCCGACGCAGGCACCGAATCCGACGCTGGTAGCGAAACGGACGCGGGCACCACTTCCGACGCGGGCACCGAATCCGACGCTGGCAGCGAAACGGACGCGGGCACCACTCCGGACGCCGGTAGTGAATCGGACGCAGGCACCACTCCCGACGCCGGTAGTGAAACGGACGCGGGCACCACTTCCGACGCTGGTAGCGAAACGGACGCGGGCACTACGCCCGACGCCGGTAGCGAAACGGACGCTGGCACTGCGCCTGACGCCGGTAGCGAAACGGACGCTGGCACCGCGCCCGACGCCGGTAGTGAAACGGACGCGGGCACCACGCCCGACGCTGGTAGCGAAACGGACGCGGGCACCACTCCGGACGCTGGTAGCGAAACGGACGCGGGCACCACTCCGGACGCTGGTAGCGAGACGGACGCGGGCACCACGCCCGACGCTGGTAGCGAGACGGACGCGGGCACCACGCCCGACGCTGGTAGCGAAACGGACGCGGGCACCACTCCGGACGCTGGTAGCGAAACGGACGCGGGCACCACGCCCGATGCGGGCACCGATCCCTTCACCGTCTGCGAAGGCACCTGCCAGGACACCGCCGCCACGATCCAGATGGAGGGCAACCAGCGCGTCTTGACCAACGCCTTCTTCGGCTACGAGGAGCCCTCGAACCCCGGGGATCCGTGGGAGCTGTATATCGAGCTCAACAACGGCACGCCGGGTGAGTGCCCGACCCCGACCTCATCGGTCCCACCGCAGCTCATCAGCGTCTACGCGTTGAAGGTGCCGGTGGATGCGACACCGCAGACAGGCTCCGCGGAAGGCGAGCCGCGAGCGACGCTGGTCGACCTGGAGGGCGGGCTCTCCTCGAATTACTTCGACCACAGCACGAACTTCACCTTCACGCCCGTGGCGGCCTCGCTCTGCCCCACCTGCGCCAAGGCCGGCACTCCTCCCGCGTCGCACTTCGTGGCCTTCGACGTGAACGGCCTCTACGAAAACGGGGTCCTCACCGGCCACGGGTACGCCACCTACTGCCCCTCGCTCGACTCCTTCCAGAGCCCGTGACCGCGGTCCGGCTTGCCTGAAACGGTGAGCCGGGCCCGTCGTTGAAAGAACGCCCCGTGGCGCCCGCTGGGAGCCACGGGGTTTTGTTTTCAGGCCTGGGGGCCGAGGACGACACACGCGGCGTCAGCGCGACTTCGCTCCCCATTGCTCGACCATCAGGTCGATGAAGCGCCGCACCTTCGCCGGCAGGTAACGCTTGCTCGGGTAGATCGCCATGATCCCGACGACCCCTGTCTCGCAAGACGGCAGCAGCGCCTTGAGACGCCCAGCCGCCAGATCTTCGTCAACCAGGAAGCCGGGAAGATAGGCGAGGCCCAGCCCCTCGACCGCCGCGTCCCGGATCGCCTCGCCACTGTCGAGCCGAAAGCGGCTTCGCCCCTCCACCGTCACCCAGGCGCCGTCCTCCTGGCGCAGCCGCCAGTGCTGTCGTCGCGTCCGGCTGCTGAAGAGCAGACAGTCATGCTCCGCCAGTTCCTCCAGCGTCTCGGGTTCTCCGCGCGCGTCGAGATAGGAAGGGGCGGCACAGACGATGGCCCGGTGTTGCGCCACGAGCCGGGACACCAGGCGCGAATCGGTGCTGGCCCCATTGATGCGCACGGCCAGGTCGTATCCCTCCTCGATGATGTCCGCCACGCGATCGGTGAAGCTCACCTCCACCTGGACCTCGGGCCATCTGCGCAGATAGTCCCGCAGCAATGGCAGGACATGCAGTCTGCCGAAGGCGCCGGGCACGGTGAGCCGCAAGACGCCCCGGGGCGTCCCCGTGCGCTGCCCGACGCTGGCTTCCGCTTCGTCCAGCGCCGCGAGGACCTGCTGGCAATGCTCATGGAACACACGGCCGTCGTCGGTGAGGCTCAGGCGGCGCGTCGTGCGATTGAGCAGACGCACCCCCAGGCGGGATTCCAGCCGGGCCAGGGCCTTGCCCGCCGCCGAGCGCGTCAAGCCAATGGCCCGGCCGCCGCCCACGAAGCTGCCCGCGTCCACGACCGACATGAAGGCGAAGATCTCATCCAGGTTGGCGCGCTTCATCGATGGCTTCCGGTTGTAGCTCGCGCGTCGCTGGAGTGGGGAACGCCGTTCGTCAATGGGCCCGGTATCTTCACCTGACACGACCCACTGGAGCGCACCCATGCCCGTAACCCTGCTCAACCCCGACGGACTCATGAAGACCGATGCCTACCGACAGGTGGCGATCGCCACCGGAACCCGGCAGGTGCACATCGCCGGGCAGGTCGCGTACGACGCGGAGGGGCAGCTCGTCGCACGGGGGGACCTGGCGGGACAGGTGGCGCAGGCCCTCCGCAATGTCGCCATCGCCCTGGCCGCTGCCGGGGCAACATTCAAGGACGTCGTCCGACTGACGTTCTACGTGGTCGACTGGAAGCGCGAGCAGATGCCCGACTTCATCGCTGGCATCGAGCAGGTCGCCGCGGAGTTGAAGTTCGTGCCAGCGCCGGCCTCGCTGATCGGCGTCTCCGTGCTCTTCGAGCCGGGCGTCCTCGTCGAGATTGAAGCCACCGCGGTGGTGGACTGAGCCGCGCGGCGCCCCCCGCTCCTTGCGGACTATTTCTTCGGCAGTCGGACGTTGGGATTCGGAGCAGCGGTGGGCGGAGCCTTTGCCTTGAAAGCGCCACCGGCCGCGGTCTTCATCGCGGGCCCCGCCGCGCTTCCCATCTGGGCGCGGGGCGACGCTGTCGTCGACTGCTGGGCGGGCGCGGCGGGCCGGGTCGTCGCTGGCTTGCGCTCCGGCGTCCGTTTGGTCTGAGGGGTCATCGTCTTCATCGGCTGTCTCCTTCGACATCCATCGTGTGTGTCATCGACGTGGTCCCGGAATCCGACCGGCGTTGATTCCCTCCAGCTTGAGGGGCAGGCCGGGCGACGCAGGGGCTTCCAGATCCACCAGTCCTCCGGGACCGGTGACATGCACGTCCGTTCCCACTTCCAGTCTGCACCCCACCGCCGGACGTCCCGCCTGGTCCTGCGCCAGGAGTCGACGCCGGTCATCGCTCACCACCACCGACGGCCGCCGCAGCACCACCTGCGCCTGGGCGATGAGCACACAGCGCTGGCCCTTCACGCTGGCCCGGACCTGGGCGCGGACGCGGGCCACTTCCGGTGTCGTGCCTTCGGGGGGCTTCGCCAGGAGCGTCGCCCGGGGGGATGGAGCCGCGGGCAACACCGCGCCCTCCCAGAGCGCTTCGAAGCCGTCGTCCAGCCCCACCGCCGCCAGTGACAGCGGCACCCGCACCGGCTCCGCTCCCATCCAGAGTTCGTCCGGCGCGACGATGGCCACCTCCGGCTCCAATTGGAGTTCCGCGACCTGGCGCCACCGCTCCGTCAACACGTCCGCGAGCCACCCGGCTTCTTCCGGGGACATGCGGGCCAGCGCCTTCTCCAGGTGCGCGGGGTCCGCCAGTCCTTGGAGCGCGGCGGCACCGTCGGTGAACCGGGCGTTCTCCAGCAGCCCATCGAGCTGACCTGGGAGGTGCTTCGAGAGCGAGCGCAGCAGGTGTCCCAACCGCTGCCGGGGAGGAAGGCCGCTCATCCCCGCCTCCGCCACAGCGACCGACCCGTCATCCTTCGCCGCAGTCGCTGCTCGGCCTGCTGAAGGGCTTCGTGGTCCTCGCGCGTCACTCGCCGGCCATTCACGAAGAAGACCCGCGGTCCCGCGTCTGTTTCAAGGTCCGGTAGCTCCGTCCACGAGCGCTCTTCCTCCAGCTCCACTTCCCGAGGCGCGGCTTCGGCTCCGAGGGGTGGAACCAGGGTCTTCACTTCGATTCGCACGGGCTCCGACGTGGGACGACCGGTGCGTGGGATTGGAGGGGGTGGAGACGTCCGCGAGTCGTGCCGGGTGGAAGGCGGCGGAGACCGGGACGCCTTGGCTTCGGACCTCGTCAGCCTTGGCCGATGCCCTGGCTCATCCGTCAGGACTGGAGCGGTGCGTTCGCCCAGGGCCGGCGGCGACAGGTCCCTTGTCGGTGCATGCGGCCTTCTCCGACGAAGCTGCGGCGGTAGAGAGGGAGTGGATTCGACCGGGTCGGGCAGTGGCGCAGGGGAATGGGCACGGGGCTCCCGGTGGTGACGCACGGTCTCTTCGGGCGCGCGTGCGCGAAGGGGCTGGCTTGCTGTCTGTCTTTCGGGGACTGCGCCGGGCGAGCGCGGCACCCGGTTCCTTCGCGGCGTGGAGTCCTCCGACAAAGTGCCCCTGGCGCGAGGGACTTCGGTCGGCCGTGCTTCGGGGCTTCTCGGGCTCGTGCGGACAGGCGTGACGGACGGAACCTCCTGCTCGCGCGGTGGGGACGGTGGCGGCATGACTCCAGGTGATTCCGTGGCCACCTCGTGAATCCTTGCCACGGGAAAAGGCTCACTTTCGGCTCTCGTGCTTCCGTCCGTGACTCCGCCCCCTAGGCCACGCGTGGGCAGGGACCTCGGTGCTCCCGTCAGGGTCGGCTCCGGACGAGGAACGCGGCGACGCAGGGAGTTGGGGGCGCTTGGCATTGATGGAGTACGGGCCTCAACAGGCAGCACGGGCGCAGGCACCTTCCCTGGGGCCACACCGCGGGGTTCCTCCGACAGCGCGGACCTGGGCCCTGACACAGGCGATGCTGGCTTCGTCGAGCGTCCTCCCTCCCCTCCCCGTCCCGGTGACGTCGGCGTGGGCAGCGACGGCGGCAGGGGCGGATCCACCTTGAAGTCGCCGCCCTCTCCGCGCTCCAGCGGATGGAGCACGCGGTCCAGCTCCTTGAGGAGCGCGGCCACCGCGTAGACGTCGTCTCGCGGATCGCTCATGTCGGGCCTCCCAGCCACGTCTTCAACACCGCCGCCGCGACCCGCAGCTCCGGATCGCGCAGCACCGTCTTCGTCACGCCGCCGTCCTGCACCGTGACGTTCACGGTTCCCGGATCCAGCTCGATGGGCAGCATCACTCCGGTGGCGAGGCTCGGGCCTCCGAAGCCCTTGAAGTCGCGCCGCAGCGTCACGTCCCGCACCAGCGCCTTCGGCAGTTGCAGGTCGCGCAGCGTGATGACCACCACCTCCTCGTCATCCCCGCAGCACACGGGCGTGGGCGTCGCCGTCACCGGGTCTTCGTCCCGGGCCGCCGCTCCCGTGAGCACCGACACCGTGTCCACCTGCGCCACGCCCTGCCACCACGTGCCTTCATCGTCCGCGCCGCGCACCAGCAGCAGCTCCCCCGGTCGTGCGACCTGAACAGGCGTCGTGGAGCCCGACGTGCTCGCCAGCGGTATCCCGTCCAGGAACAGCCGCGTCGCGCCCACCTCCACCGGCGGCAACAGCTTGAATGTCTGCCCTGGATACGGCGCGGGCACCGTCGGCGGCACCAACCCCAGCGCATTGCCACCCTGCCCCAACAGCAACGTCAGCCTTGTCCCCAGAGCGAGGGTCTCCTGCACGATGCCGTCCGCCTGCGGGCCCGCCGCCGACTGCCCCTCCAGCAACTCCTGCGTGCTGAGCGACACCGCGCTCCCGCTCACCGTCGCCCCGCTCCGCACCAGTCCCGCCACGCCCGGCAGCTTCGCGTCCGTGGCGATGGAGACATTCAGGGGCGTGATGCGCAGCCGCATGTCCCCCGGCGGACCGCCCTTCACCTCCCAGCCCAGCACGAGCGCCAGCGTGGGCCGCTCGCCTCCCACGTGCGCCACATGTCCCGCCTGCACCTTCGTCAGGTCCGCCGTGGGCGTCACCGACAACGCCGTCGCCTGCGTGGGCGTGTCCTTCACCACCGTCACCGCGCCTACCAACGGAATCCCCGTGGACGTCCCCGCCAGGACCCGCGTCAGGCTGTCGCAGAACGGCTTCAACACCTGCCGCAGCAGCGGCGCCAGCACGGCGCGGTTGCGCGCGTCGAACCACCGCTGCCGGAACACCCAGTGGAAGCGCAGCGACCACTCCAACGTCCGCAGCATCCTCAGCGAGCCATCCGGATACGCGAGCCGCGCCGCCACCGCGTCGTCCATCCCCTTCCCCGCCTCCACGTCCAGCAACGTCATCTCGATGGAGAGCTGACCGGGAAGGCCCGGTGAATCCGCCCGGCGCAGCGTGGCCTGGAGGTCCGCCAGCGCAGTCGGGGAGTGCGTGGCGGTGCGCGGCGGCTGGAGCGCGGTGGCGACCGTCCCGTAGTCCGTCGCCTGCCCCTGGAGCGAATCCGCCGCGCGCTGGAGCGCATCCGTCAGGGCCACGTCCGCGCCCTGCTCCTCCACCGTGGTCTTCGCCTGGAGCAGCACGCCGCGGTCCGCCAGACACTCATCGCGACAGGTCGCGGCCCCCGACGCCACCGGGTCGAACGCGCCGGGGAGCGAGGAGGTGCTCAACCCGTTCAACACACTGCTCAGCGGCACCGTCTCCGCCGTCGTCGTCAGCTCGCCCCGGCGCGTGGCGCGCAGCCCCGTCCACGTCTTCATCTCCGCCGCGTCCCCTTCCGCGGCGGCTCGGCGCTGGTCGGTGCTGAAGAGTCCCGCGTCGATGGCCTCGTCCACGATGCCGCTCGCCAGCAGCGGCCCGAAGTCATACGTGGGCACGCGCACCGCTACCTCGCCGCCGTGCTTCTCGTCGCGGAACGCGAACAACGTCACGGTGCCCGCGAGCACCGACGCCTTCGTGAGTTCGCCGTCCGAGTTCGTGCCGATGGTCCCCACCGCGAACTCCAGCTCCTCCACGCCCGGCAGGCGCTGCTCACCGCCCACGAGCGCCGCGGTGGTCAGCCCGGGCAGACCCGCGCCTCCGGGGGCGCTCGGCAGGGCCGGCGACAGCGCGATGCCCACTGCGCGACGGCGGGCCCGCTCGATGACGCTGAACACGGGCAACAGCGCGCACACCGTCTGCACGTAGGGCGAGTCTTGTTCCGCCGCGCCATCCACCCGGTCCAGGAACGCATCCAGTTGCTTCCAGGCCGCCTGCCAGCCGTCCAGCTCCATGCTCAGGCGCTTCACCGCGCTCACGGACCGCTCCCTTTCTTCGGCGTGCCTGATGCGTCCGGCGGGGCCTCCGGGGTCGGCGCCACCGTCACCGGCGGCTGCGGGCCCGGCGCGCGCTCCGACGGCCCCGGGCCACCGAAGCCCATCGCCAACGAACGTCCCCCCCGGCGCTGGGCCTGCTTCGTCGCGGCGATGCCCGCCTCGATGTTCTCGGACGTGGGCAGTTGCCCCTTCGCCTGTTCCAACGCCTCCACCAACGAGGAGCGGGCCCGACGCGCGCCGTCCACCAGCTCCTGGGGCGTGCGCCCCACCGCCTCCGCGAAGCCGGCCGGAGCATTGTCCAGCGCCTCCAAGAACGCGTCCGCCTGCGTCTGGCTCGCGGTCTTGAGGTTGCCCCAGGCATCCTTCACCTCGTTGGCGCTCGCCTCCAGCACCTGCGCCGCCTTGCTGCCGGCGAGCTGCTTCGCCGCGTCCTCCAGCGTGAGATTCCCTTCGGCCAGCTCCATCGCCGGGGACTGGCCCAGCATCTCCCAGAGCAGCGCGGCCTTCGCCAGGTTGGGCCCCGACGCCAGCAGGCAGATGCCCCCCACGTAGCCGCCCGGAGGCCGGTTCTTCGCCTGGAGGAAGGCCTGCTTCAGCCCCTCCACCCCGCCGAGCGTGGACACCGGCAGCGCGTACATGCCCGCGGACTTCAGCGCGTCCAGCAGGTCCACCACGGCCTGCACCGCCTGGGCGAGCTTCAGCAGCACCTGCACCTTGTCCTGCATCGCGGCCGCCAGGCTCCTGATGAGCCCCGCGAGGTTGTCCACCGACAGCAGCAGCGACTTGAGCGCCTCCGGCAGGATGCGCAGCTTCTCCAGGTCCGGGAACAGGTCCCTCATGCGCGCGGACTTCCAGTCCGGCTTCACTGACCGGCTTCGCACCCGGCTGCGGCGTGGATCCACCGCGCCCTTCGGATACTTCTCGAACGCCTTCTTGAAGGCGCTGATGTTGAACAGCTTGCCTATCAGGTACAGCGCCTGCCGGAGCGCATCCAGCGACGGCGCCGCCATCACGATGAACACCGCCTGCACCGGCGCGCCGTCCGTCACCACCGGACGCGCGTCGTCCCCGGGGTCGTCGAAGGACGCGGTGAACCGCCCCGCCCAGCGCGCGAAGGCATCCGGCGTCACCGGCGGACGCTCCAGCGCGAACCCCGCCTTGAAGTCCTTCGGAAGGTTCGGGATGAAGCCCGTCTCCGCGAGGTTCGTCTCCGTGGGGCCGATGCCCGGCGCGTCCGCGTAGAGGTACGCGCCCGCGTTGAGCAGGTCGTCGATGATGTCCTTGAGCAGCGCGTACGCCGCCAGGATGAGCGCCCGGAACGGATCCGGCAGCCCCAGCAGGATGGCCGCCAGCGCCTGGAGCAGCGCCTGCACGAACTGGAGCACCGCGATGATGACCTGGAGCGGCGGCTTGACGATGCTCACCAGTTGCTCCAGCCCCGGCGGCGCCGCGAGCACCAGCGGCCGCCACGAGGGCTCTGTGGACGCACCCGTGCCGTCGCCGCCCTCGGCCTCGTCCAGCGCCTTCGCCAGCTCCGCGCAGCAGACCTCCAGCGCGCCGTGGAGCTCAGCGAAAGCGGCGTCGGTGGGGTCGGCCACGCGCGTCCTCCCGGGTGCGTTGCTCCAGCTCCAGCATCTTCTCCAACCGCTCGGCGTCCTGCGCCACGCCCACCGCCGCCGCCTGGAGCAGCAGCGCCTTCACCTCCTCCAGGCGCTCGCGCAGCACCGTCGCGTCCAGCGGACTCCAGCCGGGTTGCTTCATCGCGTCACCCCACCGGCATGCGCTTGACGAAGCCGAAGTAGGACCAGTCCAGCATCGGCGTCATCGCGGCCCACACGTCCAACAGCGGCCCGTACGCGGCCACCGTCATCGGGTTCACCGCCTTGAGAATTTGCGCCAGCATGGTGAAGTGGATGGCCAGTCCGTCTCCCAGCACCATGGGTGACACGGCGGAGATGCCGCCCACCTGGCACATGCCCAGCATGGTGTTGATGGACACGTTGCCCATCAGCGCGTCGATGGAGATGGCGTTGAGGGACGGCCCCGGCATGTCCGGCATCGTCGCGGCGATCTTCACCGCCTTGCCCGCGGCGATCTGCGCGTTGCCTCCGGACGTCACCCCGTAGCCGCCCACCGCCGTCTCCTGCGACGCGCCCGACACGTTGCGCGTGTGGCTGCCCTGGATGCGGTCCTCGCGCGGGCCGCCCACCGTCTCCTTCAAGCCCGAGCCGCCCACCTCGCGCGAGTAGCCCGCCGTGTCCACCTTCTCCGTCAGGGACCCCGTCACGTGCAGCGTCACGTCCCCGCCCACGTCGCGGGTGTGGCTGCCATCCACCGTCTCCTCCTGCTTGCCGGCCACGTCCAGGCGGTCGTCGCCGTCCACCTCCGCGGAGCGGTTGCCCTCGTTCACCGTGCGCTCGTTGCTGATGAGCTGATCCAACCCCTCCGCCGACAGGATGATGCGGTTGCCCTGCCGATCATGGATCTCCACGCGCGCGGACTCCGGCCGGTCATCCAGGACGATGTAGTGACCCGTGGCGGACTTGAGCATCCGCACCCCCGGCACCGCCGTCTGCGGCGGGTAGTCGTGCTTGGGGACCTCGCTGGTGTCGGGCGCCACGCGCGCGGTGGAGTCCGGCTGGCCCAGGTCCGCGAGCGCTGGCTCGCCCCACCACATGCCGCTCCAGATGGGCTGGGACAGGTCGCCGCCCTCGAACTCCACCCAGACGCCGGCGCCCACGTCCGGCACCACGAACAAACCCTGGTCCGGTCCCGCGTAGGGCGTGCAGGGCATGGCCCAGCCGGTGGCGACATCCCCCATCAGGCGCGGCACCACGCACTGGATGCGGCCCAGGTTCTTGGGGTCCTCCACGTTGCTCACGTAGCCGCGGTACTTGCCGAAGTAGCGGCTTTCGGTCCGCTCGATGAGCTGCTGCAGGAGTTGTTCGATCATCGCGCGCTCCCCAAATCGTTGTCCTCGTCGTACTCGCGCACACCGGAGACGTCCGAGAGGTTGATGTACACAGGTGTGACGCCGTCCGGCCCCGTGAGGTGGACGACGTCGTCGATGAGCTCCACCACCAGGCCCACGTACACCTGGCCAAGCGTGGTGAAGAGGTAGCAGCGCTGCCCCATGCGGGCTTCGAGCAGCTTGCGCATCAGTCCTCCAACGCCGTCACCAGGCGCGTCGTCAGCTTCACGCGCGTGTCCACCCAGACGCCCACCTCGCGCTGGCGTTCAGCGGCGAGCTTGCGGCGCGCGGCGCGCACCAGGTCCTGGAGCTTCACCGGCTGGGGCTCCACCGGCGGCAGGCGCGAGTAGCGCCCGTCCAGCGCCTTGAGCACGGCCAGGTCCACGTCCAGCTTCGCGCGGGTGCCGGCCAGCTTCGACAGCGCCGCGACCTTCGCGTCCAGTGCGTCCGGGGTGGTGGAGAGGGTGACTTCCGGCAGCGCGTTGCGCTGGAGGGCGACACGGCCGTTGAGGGCGAAGGCGTCAGGCATGGTGGGGGTGTCCTTGGCGTTCTTTCGCTACGGGTTGAGTTCCACCACGGCGTCGGCTTCCTGGACGTGGACGCCCGACGTGGTCGCGTTACCGACCGCCGCCACGCGCGAGCCCCCCAGGATGACGACGGAGTGGGCATACGGATCCGGCGGAGGGGGCGCGGGAACGTTCGGCACCGCCGTGCCGTCCTGCACCGGCTTGGGGCCCGTGCCGCCGGTGTAGAACGAGTCCGCCAGCACCTCATGCAGCACGGACACGTTGAGGATGCTCTGCTTCACGGTGGGCGCCGCCGAGTCGATGCCGAGCACGCTCTTGTCCACGAGCTGGAGGGCCTTCTTCGGATCCCCCTCCGCCGCGGCCAGCACGGAGCGCACGTGGCCCTGCACGTCCTCCGGCTTGTCCACGTGGAGCGCCACCCGGTCCACCAGGGAGCGCAGCGCCGCCGTGGGCGAGTCGTCCTTCGGCTCCGCGATGCCGTAGAGCGTCCGGGCGCTGATGCGCAGGTCGATGCCCTGCGGCATTCGCGTCCTCACGTCCTCCAGCGTGTTGCTGTCCACCACGGCGCGGGTGGGAATGGCCGCGCGGGTAGGCTTGCCGTCCGGTCCCACCTGCGGGGCGGGCGCGGTGACCAGCTCCGCCAGCAACGTGGAGAAGGCGTCGCTCGCCACGTCACGGCGGCGCTGGAGACCGCCCAGCAGCAGCTCCTGGTTGAGCGGCACACCCAGCGACGTGCCCCCACCCACCGGAATCTGGAGCGTCAGCGAGTCCGAGGGCAGCGTCCACGGCGGCTGCACCGGCGGCAGCGCGGGCGTCACCGGCTCCGCGCCCAGCACCACGTTGCCGGTGAACGTCACCGGCGCGCGGCCCACGCGCAGGACGACGACGTTCACCGTGTCCAGGCACTCGCAGCGGTTGCCGCTGAAGACGGTGGAGGATGCGCGGCGCAGGTACACCGCGCCCACGCCGCCCGCGCTGCGCAGCGTGTTGCCGGACACCGTGGTGGAGATGACCGGTCCGCCATTGCCCAGCACGAGCAGCGCCGGGCCCCGGGCGGAGATGTCATTGCCCTCCACCTGCACGCCTCGCAGCGACCGGACCTGGGGCAGCGGCAGGATGGGGATGGGCTTGATGAGGAAGTCGAGCAGCGCGGAGCGCACCGGCGCGAACCCAGCGTCCAGGTAGCGCGACGCCGCCGTGCTGGCGCTCTTCGCGGGCACGAAGAGCTGGGGCTGTACCGTCAGCGGGCGGTTGAGCACCGGCCCCACCGCGAAGCGCTGCTTCAGGGAGCCCAGCTGCACCAGGTCCTGCGCGCTCGGCACCCCGGCGAGCACGTTCACCGGGGACGCCAGCGTCGCGGGCGCGACGGCGCGTCCGGGCACGTCCACCTTGGGCGGTGGGTCCGAGGCCAGGAAGGGCACGCGGGACAGCTTCACCACCAGGTCCTCCGGGAGCGTGTCGGTGACGACGAGCACCCCCGCGCCCCCGCCGC
>NZ_RAWD01000133.1:0-24213 GCF_003612065.1 Corallococcus sp. CA047B | reverse complement strand
GGCCCGGGGCGGCTCGGGGGTGGGCTCCGCCGTCTTGCAGGCGGCGCCAAGGACACAGGAGGCAGCGAACAGGGCCAGACGCTTCACAACGTTCTCCAACGCGAACGAGGGGTGGGGTTCTATCGGCGCGCATCAACGCCCGACCTGCCAGGGCATTCCAGCGGCATCTGCACGCGAACGGCCATGACGCCCCGCGCTGTCCACCATTTGAAGCAATCCGACAGCCGGAAACGACGACGCCCCGCGAGCCGCCCTTCCGTGGGGAAGGGGCCTCGCGGGGCGCCAGGGACTCCGGGCGGAGCGGGAAGGTCAGTCCTTGCCGAGCATCCCGTCGCGGAGGCCGTCATCCACCGGGTCCTTGCCCAGCCACACGGAGAAGAGCGCGTCCGCGAAGTCCTTGCCCTCCACGTCGATGGACTTCTCCTTCGTTTGCACGGTGGTGCCCTTGCCCGGCACGTAGGTGAGGATCAGCTCCTCGCCTTCCTTGATCTCCGCGGGGATGGCGGCCTTGAAGGTGTCCAGGCGGGCCTGGAGCTTGGGCAGGTTCGCGCCGGCGTTCTTCTTGAAGCCGTTCTCGATGGCCTCGGTGATCTGCTCCTTCTTCAGGTCGCGCTTCATGAACATGCGCACGCGCTTGATCTCATCCGCGTTGAGGACGGCGGCGGCGTCCTTCGACGGCGTCTCCAGGTACAGGCCCACGGTGTAGACCTTGAAGATGGCCTTCTTGCGCAGGCCGACGCCGTTGAGCTTGAGCTCCTTGCCGTCCACCGTCGCGGTGTCGGGATACTTCACCCCGGCGATCTCCTTGGCCATCACGGGCGCGGCGAGGGTCAGCGACAGCAGCACGGCGGTCAGCGTCTTCTTCATGGAATGCCTCCAGGTTGTCCTGCGCAATGTCGACGGCAGCCTACCCGTGCATCTTCACGAAGTGATCCATGAAGGACGTCAGCGTTTTGACGTCCTGCGGCGAAACCGCGTTGTATTGCGACACGCGGATGCCTCCAGCGGTGCGGTGGCCCTTGAGGCCCACCATGCCGGACTGCTTCGCCTGGGCGATGAAGGCCGCATCCAGCTCCTCCGTGGGCAGGTGGAACACGACGTTCATCACTGAACGGGACTCGCGCTCCACGGGGGCACGGTAGAACCCCGGATTCCGGTCGATGGCGCCGTAGAGGTCGTCCGCCTTCTCGCGGTTGCGCTTCTCCAGTGCGGGCAGGCCGCCCAGCCCCTTCACCCACTGGAGCACGTTGCGCACCAGGTAGATGGCCAGCGTGGGGGGCGTGTTGTAGAGCGAGTTGTTCTCCGCGTGGGTGCTGTAGCGGAAGTACTTGGGGATGTCCTTGCGTCCCTTCGCGATGAAGTCCTTCGCCGCGATTATCAGCGTGACGCCGGAGGGCCCCAGGTTCTTCTGCGCGCCCGCGTAGATGAGCGCGAAGCGGCTCACGTCGGTGGGCTTCCACAGGAAGTCGGAGCTCATGTCCGCCACCAACGGCACGCGGCCCACGTCCGGGAAGGTGTGCCACTGCGAGCCGAAGATGGTGTTGTTGCTCGTCAGGTGGACGTAGGCGGCCTGGGGGTCGAGCTGCAGCTCGGACTGCTTCGGGACGCGCTGGTAGCGCTTGTCCGCCTGCACGGTGGTGGCCGCGATGCGCGGCGAGCCGTAGTACTTCGCCTCGTCCAGGGCCTTCTCGCTCCAGACGCCCGTCATCAGGTAGTCGGCGGAGGCGCCCGGGGTGAGGAAGTTCATCGGCACCTGGGCGAACTGCTGGGACGCGCCGCCGGTGAGGAACAGCACCTGGTGCGTGTCCGGGATGCCCAGCAGCTGCGTGAGCAGCGCGACGGCCTCGTCGTGGACGCCCTCGTAGTCCTTGCCCCGGTGGCTGTGCTCCATGACGGACATGCCGGTGCCGTGGAAGTCGAGCAGCTCATCCCGGGCCTGCTCGAGGGCCGGCAGGGGCAGACCGGCGGGACCGGCGTTGAAATTGATGACGCGCATGGCGGGACCTCACGGTGGGAAACGACGTCCCCCCATTCTTCCCCCCGACCGGGCCCCGGAGGCCAGCGCGAAGCGTCATGCCCGGCTGCCTCCTGTTGGAGGGCAACGTCCCCCGCCGGGCCGCCCTACCCCACCGGTCGCAGGACCAGCCCGTCCTTCGCGAAGCGCACCACCTCCGCGTGGACGTCCCCGGCGGCCATGCCGGTGGCCTGGGCAACGGCCTCCTCGGACAGGCCCTCCACGGCCATCTTCAGCACCAGCAGCGCGGGCGGCGTGGCGGCCATGTAGTAGGTCACCAGCGCTTCCGGGTGGCGCCACAGGAGCGCCAGCTCATCACCGGCGGCAGGCTGGACGGCGCCGTCCTGGGCGCGCACGAAGGCGCAGAGCCGGTAGGGCTGCTCCAGCACCGCCAGCGTGGGGTTGGGCGTCAGGCGCTCCACGCTTTCAGGAAGGGCTTCCTCGGAGGCGAACACCGCGAAGTCCGTCCACTCGAAGCGCGCCAGCGCGGGCAGGAACGGAGGCAGCCCCTGCGCCTGCGTGGCGTCCGCGACGAAGGGGGCGAAGCCCTCGCCCAGCCGGTTGAGTTCGTAGTGCCGGGCGGGCCGGGTGCGCGTGTAGCCGTCCACCAGCGCATCCCACGCGGCGGCCGTCACCGCCTTGCGCGTGAACGGGAAGAGCTTCTCCAGCGTGGAGCGCACGTGGCCGCGCACGAACTGGCCGTAGAGCGCCATCCGCTCAGGGGCGACGTCCCAGCCCGGGTGCGACGCGGACAGCTTCGACAGGCCCTCCGCGCCGGGCGGGCCCGAAAGGTACGCGTCCATGCTGTCGAAGAAGTGCTTCAGCCCGGGCTTCATCGCGACGCCTCCGCCAGCACGCCCCGCGCCAGGTCGGCCTCGTCCAGCACGGCGTCCAGCGACGGGATGGCCTGATCCCATTCGATGAGCGTGGACACGGGGCCGGTGCGCTCCAGCGTGTAGCGGTACAGCGCCCACACGTCGTCGCAGACGCGGTCGCCGTGCGTGTCGATGAGGACCTTCTCCCCCACGTCATGCCCGGCCAGGTGCACCTGCACCACGCGCTCCAGGGGCAGCGCGTCCACGAAGGCGCGCGGGTCGTAGCCGTGGTTCGTCGCGTTGACCCAGACGTTGTTCACGTCCAGCAGCAGCCCGCAGTCCGCGGCCTCCACCACCTGGCGCAGGAAGTCCGCCTCCTGGAGCGTGCCGCCCGGCATGGCCGCGTAGTAGCTGGGGTTCTCCAGCAGGAAGGGGCGCTCCACGCGCGCCATCACCTCGCGCACGCGCGGCACCACGTGCTCCACCGCTTCCTCCGTGAAGGGCATCGGCAAGAGGTCATGCAGGTGCACCCCGCCCAGGCGCGAGTAGCACAGGTGGTCGGAGAAGAACGGCGCGTCCAGGCGCTTCACCAGCGCGGCCAGCCGGGTGACGTAGTCGTCGTCCAGCGCATCCGGCCCGCCGATGTTCAACCCCACGCCGTGCGGCAGGAGCGTCCAGCGCTCGCGGCACGCGTCCAGGGCGCGCTGGGAGCGCCCCCCCAGGGACAGGAAGTTCTCCGGGATGATCTCCACCCAGTCCAGCTTCCGGGTCGTGCGCGGCAGCGCGTCGTAGAAGTCGCGGCGCAGTCCGATGCCCGCCCCCAGCGGCTTCAACCCATGGCGGTGTGAGTAGCGGGGGGACATGCGCGAAGCCTCCTGGGCACGGGGAAAAACAACACGGGCGGCAGGAAGGAGTCTTCCCACCGCCCGCGAGCAAGGGAGGGACCCGGCTTCCGGGCCCTCCGCTGGCGATGACTACTTCTTGTGGCTGCAGGAACCCGCGCCGCAGCTGCCCTCGGCGCCCTTCTCCGGCGTGGCGGCGGGGGCCGCGGCGCTGCAGCTGCCCTCGGCGCCCTTCGCCTCGGCCGGCTTCGCGCTGCAGTTGGCCTCGGCGGCCTTCTCGGACGAAGCGGCCTGCGTGCCCTCCGCGCCCTTCGTGGAGGCACAGCCGGTGGCCAGCGCGCCGAGGGAGAGGGTGCCGACAACCGCTGCAAGAGCCTTGACGTTCATGTGTTGCTTCCTTTCGTACCGCGGGGGTGTGACTACGGTGAAAAACACTTACGGCTTGAACTGCGTGGAGCCCCAGGCGTCGACGGTGACGTCCGCCTTCTCGCCCACCTTCAGCAGCAGCGCTTCGGTGCGCTGGATGCCGTAGGCCTCCACGGGAATCTGGAACTTCGCGCGCACGCGCAGCAGCTCTCCGGCCGCGCGGTGCTTCGTCTCCGCCGTCTCCTGCAGGTACGTGGCGGTGACCTCCACCGGCTCCTCGTGCGTCACGCCGTGGATGCTGAAGGTGCCCTTCGCCTTCACCGTCACCGGCTTCGCGTTGGCGAGCGGCGCGGGCAGGGCCACGTCCTTGAACTCGAAGACGATGTCCGGGAACTTCGCCGCGTCCAGCCAGCGATCGTTCTGCAGGTGGCCGTCGCGCGTCTCATTGCCCGTCTTGATGGACTTCACCGGGACCTGGAAACGGCCACTGGCCTTTGAATCCTTTACCTCCACGCGGCCCTTCACCTGGTTGGACAGGCCGTTGATGACCTCCAGCGGCGCGTCCAACACGAACATGACCGTGTCGCGACCGTTCGGGTCGTTGAAGACGAAGCTCTTCGCGGCGGCGGAAGTGGGGGCTGGCTCGGCGGCGGACGCGGACAGCGACAGCACGGAGGCGAGCATGAGTGCGCTGCGGAACATGGCGGACCTCATCTACGGAAGCCGCGGACCTCGCGGATGCATGCGTTACGCGACACCCGCGCGGCCGGTTACAGCGCCGCCCCTTTTCAGGTGTTCACCCCGCGTCATCCGAGGACCGCCCACCGTCCACCGCTTCACGCAAGCCACTGTCCGGGGCAGCCTGGAGCTTGACGCCCCCCGGGTCAATCCGGACGCCGAGGCGGTCTAACAAAGTTCCCAGGTCGGAGAAAGCCGGAACTGAAAGCTGGTGGGAGAGCAGCGCGTCGAAGAGGGGTTCACCGGCGACGGTGTCCACGGCGGCGCCAAAGCCCGCGAGCGAGGACGTGGGGCCTTGTGTGGCCAGCAGCTCCAACACGTCCTCCAGCCGGGCGCGGTTGTGCGTCACGCGGCGCAGCTCCAGGTCCAGCCGCAGCGCGAAGAAGGCGCCGGTCCAGTAGACGCCCCGCCAGTCGCCTTCGCGCGCGACGACCTCCGCCATGGTGCGCGAGCCCGCGGCGGACTGACCGCGCGCGAAGCCATCCGTCAGCTCCTGCCACGCCTGCCGCGGCGTCTGTCGGCCGGAGCGGGCGCGGGCGACCTCCGTGTAGTAGGTGGCGAGCCCCTCGGTGAGCCACGCCACGCGCGGCATCAGCGTGGGGTGCGTCAGGTGGAGCATCTCGTGAACGGCGATCCAGTCGCGTCTCAGGGCCTCCGCGGTGGTGTCCTGGCCCACGAGGATGGAGATGCTGGGCGGAGAGCTCCACTGGACCATGCCGAAGAGGGCGGGCTCTTCCGCGCCGGGCACGGGCACGACGCGCACGGTGATGCGCGGATGCGGGAACGTCCTGCGCACGGTGTTCACCTCGCGCGCGGCCTGGGCGAGCCAGTCGCAGACCTCCGCGTCCGACAGGGATGGGAAGCGGCCCAGCAGCGCGACCTCCAGCACGGCGTCACCGACGTTCGCCTCGCACCGCCGGCCCCCGAAGCCATGGAAGCCCGAGTCCACCAGGTCCTCGCCGCGCAGGCGGTAGAGGCCTGCGTCGTCCGGGAGCCAGGGCAGGAGCGCGTCCGTCCTGGACACCATGAAATCCACGCGCAGGTCGGGCGTCACCACACGGGGGCGCAAGAGGTACGCGCGACCGGCCACGTGCCATGCGTCCTTCTCCCCGACGCCGGAGAAGAAGGAGCGCTCACCGCCGCGCGAGGGGGACTCCAGCGGATAGAAGTAGCGCAGGAAGCGCGTTCCGGAAGGGACATGCAGCTCGCCGCCGTGCAGGCGCAGGGCGCGGGAGGAGCCGTCCTTGCGCACGGCCCAGACGGTGTCCACGCGCTCCGGCTGTCGGAAGAGGAAGTCGCGCGGGGATGAGGGCAGGAGGACGATCTCCACCCCCAGTCCCCGCTGGGGCTCGCGCGTGTACGTGACGTAGTAGCGCAGCGCCGCCGGATCCCTTCGGGGCAGCGCGGGACGCGTGGCGGCGCACGCGCCCAGGGTGAGCGCGAGGAAGAGGAGCACCGCCCGAGGCACCATCGCTTTCAAGGCATCCACGCGGCACCGCCTCCCGTTGTGTCCGCTTCGGAGGAGAGGACCCCACGACGTGCCCCATGTCGTCCAGCCCATTGTGTCGACGCGGGAGGACGAGCGTCTGGCGGCGGGCGCGCTCACTGACGGCAGCACGAGGACTGCGCGGTCAGCCCCGGGCCGACTTCTTCCGCGCGGGCCGTGACGGAGGAACGGGTGCATCCGCGCGCTTCGAACTCCGGTCCGCATCCCGCGCCACAGGCCCGCTCCCCTCCCCTGCCTCCCGCACCGGAGCCCCGGCGAGCAGCAGCGCCCGGGCCGCGTCGAGGATCTCCGCCGACACCGCCTGCGAGCCGGTGGCCCTGGCGAGCGTCATCGCGCCGAAGCACAGCGCCACCGTCGCGAGCATCTGCTGCCGGGGCGTCGCGCCCTCCCGCGCCGGAAGCTGGCCCTGCGCCGCGCGCACCAGCTCCTCCAGACCCTGGCTGAACGAGGCCTGCACCTCCGGCGGCGCGCGCGTCAGGTCCGACAGGAGCGACGGCATCATGCAGCTCGTCTGTCCCGTGTCCCGGTTGTAGAGGCTCAGGTAGCGGCGCGCGAAATGGTCCAGGAACGCCGGCCCCCGCAACCCCTCCATCCCCGCGAGCCAGCGCATCTGCCGCTCCTGCATGAACGCCCGCAGCGACTCCGCGAGCAGCGCCTCCTTGGACGTGAAGTGGGCGTAGAAGCCGCCCACCGTCAGCCCTGCGGCGCGCATCACGCGCTCCACGCTCGCCCCGCTGAAGCCCTCCGCGCGGAACAGCTTCTCCGCCGCCGCCAGGATGCGCGCGTGCGTGGCCTGCTTGTGCTCGGCGGTGTAGCGCATCGTCCGCTCCTACTCCTTCGCGCCCGAACCCGGCGGGCGGAAGATCATGCACGTCGTGGTGCCGTGCGCGTAGAGGTTGCCCTGTGCGTCCACCAGCCGCCCCTGCGCCGTCGCCACCCTGCCCCCCAGGTGGATGACCTCTCCCTTGCAGAACAGCTGCCCGGAGTCGTGCGCCACGCCCTTCACGTAGTTCACGTGCAGCTCCAGCGTCGTGTACCCCACGCCCACCGGCAGCAGCGTGTGGATGGCGCACCCCATCGCGGAGTCCATCAGCGTGGCCGCCAATCCCCCGTGCACCATGCCGATGGGGTTGTAGTGGTGCTCGCCCGGCTGCACCGCGAACACCACCCTGCCCTCCTCCACCTCCACGGGCGAGAAGCCCATCAGCTCCGCGATGGGAGGCCCCGGCAGTTCACCCTCCTGGATGGCGCGCAGGTACTCCAGCCCCGACATCTTCTTCGCCGCCGAAGCGCCCTCCCGGGGGTCCCTCCACGTCACCGTCCGCGTCCGCGGGTTCACGGCCTGCTCGCTCATCGAAGGCTCCTCACCGGTTGAATGACCACCATCATTCCATCCGCCGCCTGGACGCCTGCTCATGGCTTTCATCCAGGTATCTCGGACTTGAAGTCATGGAAGGATGACCGTAATACCATCCCGTTGAGCGACTGGGGTCAAGGAGCATTCCATGGAGCAGCGGCGCGTCGTGGTGACGGGAATGGGGCTCATCAGCCCGTGTGGCACCGGGGTGGAGAAGAGCTGGGAGGGGCTGATCAATGGCCGCAGCGGCGTGGGGCCCATCACCCTGTTCGACGCCAGCCAGCTCGCCTGCCGGTTCGCCGGCGAGGTGAAGGACTTCAACCCGGAGGACTACATCGAACGGCGCGAGGTGCGGCGCATGGACCGCTTCGCGCAGTTCGCGGTGGCGGCGGCGGACATGGCGCTCGCGGACTCGGGCCTCAAGATCACGCCGGAGAACGCGGAGCGCGTGGCGGCCATCATCGGCTCCGGCATCGGCGGCATCGCCAGCATGGAGGAGACGTACAAGAAGGCCCTGGAGAAGGGGCCGGACCGCATCAGCCCGTTCTTCATCCTCCAGATGATCATCAACCTGGCGCCCGGCTACGTCACCATGCGCCACGGCATCAAGGGCCCGTCCTGGTCCACCAACTCCGCGTGCTCCACCAGCGCCCACGCCATTGGCGAAGCGATGCGCGGCATCCAGCGCGGTGAGTTCGACGCGGCGGTGGCGGGCGGCGCGGAGGCCCCCATCTCCCTGCTGGGCATCGGGGGCTTCGCCGCGATGAAGGCCCTGTCCACGCGCAACGACGCCCCCCAGGCCGCCAGCCGCCCGTTCGACAAGGACCGCGACGGCTTCGTGCTCGCGGAGGGCGCGGGCATCCTCATCCTGGAGGAGTACGAATCCGCCCGCGCGAGAGGCGCCCGCATCCTCGCGGAGCTGGTGGGCTATGGCGCCAGCTCCGACGCCCACCACGTCACCGCCCCCGCCCCTGAACACGAGGGCGCCCAGCGCGCCATGAAGGCGGCCCTGAAGGACTCGCGCCTGTCACCGGGCGACATCGGCTACCTCAACGCGCACGGCACCTCCACGGAGATTGGCGACCTGCTGGAGATGCAGGGCATCGCGCGCGTGTTCGGCGACGCGGCCTCCCAACTGGCCATCTCCTCCACCAAGTCCATGACGGGGCACATGAACGGCGCGGCCGGCGCCGCCGAGGCCGTCATCAGCATCCTGGCCCTCACCCGGGGCGTGCTGCCGCCCACCATCAACCTGGAGCACCAGGACCCGCGCATCCCCCTGGACTGCATCCCCAACGTCGCCCGCGAGAAGCGCGTGGACGCCGTGATGAGCAACTCCTTCGGCTTCGGAGGCACCAACGTGGCCCTCGTCTTCCGCCGCGCGCCGGACGCCCCGTAACCCTTTGTAAAAGAGCGCCCGCCGGTTTACTGACTTTTCCCCAGTTCCGCCGCACCGCGTTGGTAAACGGTTGACAACGTGCGGCACCGGCGAACGTTCCGCGCCCCCACGACGCCTGAAAGCGCCGTAATTCCATGGGGTTATCTCCACCCCCGGCCAGGAGGGAGGCAGTCAACCCTCCGCGCGTCGCCTGCGGGACAGCGCTCCGATGGATCGGAAACGTTTATTGCAAATCGGTAAATCGATTTGCAGAGTGGATCCAGAGACCCGGTGCCGGACACGTCCTTTGACGCGGCCCGCCGGTGGCTGGAGCCATGAACAACGACAACGCTCTGAACGCGAACGTGGGGCTGAAGCTTCGAGGCCTGCGGTTGCAGCGCAACATCAAGCAGGCGGACGCGGCCAAGGACCTGGGCGTGTCCCCCGCGTACCTGAACCTCATCGAAAAGGGCAAGCGCGTGATGCCCTTCCCGCTGCTCTGGAAGGCGCTGCGCTACTTCGAACAGGACCCCGAGCAGTTCATGTCCACGCTGGGCGAGGGCCGCGTGGACGAGGCCCTGGCGAAGCTCCTGGACGAACCGCTGCTCAAGAGCCTGGACATCGACTCGGAGTCGCTCCAGTCGCTGTCCGCCGAACCGAAGCTCGCGGGCACCGTCGCCGCGCTCTTCAACCTCTACAAGAACACGCGCACGCAGTTGGAGAACGTGCTCGCGCAGCTCAACGTGGAGGAGCGCACCCGCACGCAGGGTTCGCCGTCCGGCAACGGCCTGGGCAACACGCCGGGCGTGCGCTTCGACTACTCGCCCTTCGACGAGGTCAGCGACTTCCTGGAGAAGCACCGCAACTACTTCCCGGAGCTGGAGGAGCAGGCCGAGGGGCTGCGCCGCGACTTCGGCCTGGAGCAGCAGATCACGAGCAGCCAGCTCACCCGCATGCTGGAGGAGCGCTTCGACTACCGGGTGCGCATCGAGCGCGCCACCAGCGGCTCGTCCGTGGTGCGCCGGTTGGACCTGGACGCGCGCACGCTCACGCTGTCGCCGGACCTCACCGAACAGCCCCTGAAGTTCCAGATCGCCGCCTCCATCGGCCTGATGGTGATGGACCGCGAGAAGCTGGTGGAGCGCATCCTGGGCGCCGGGCGCATGCGGCACGGGGAGACGGAGCGGCTCATCAAGGTCAACCTGGCGAACTACTTCGCCGGCGCGCTGATGCTGCCCTACAGCGAGTTCTTCAAGGAGGTGCAGCGCACGCGCTACGACGTGGAGCTGCTCTCCAACGTGTTCGGCACCACGTACGAGACGGTGGCCCACCGCATCTGCAACCTGTCTGACCCCAAGCGCCAGGGCCTGCCCTTCCACTTCCTGCGCGCGGACATCGCCGGCAACATCTCCAAGCGCTACAGCGGCACCGGCATCCGCTTCGCGTCGGGCGGCGGCAGCTGCGCGAAGTGGGCGGTGCACCTGGCGTTCCTCAACCCGTCCCAGATTACGCGGCAGTACTCCATCATGCCGGATGGGACGACGTACTTCTGCTTCGCCAAGGTGCAGCTGCAGCCCATCGAGGGCTCCATCGTGAAGGGCACCGCGTACTCCATCGGCCTGGGGACGCACGCGGAGAACGCCAAGTACCTGGCGTACGGCCTGCCCACCAACGACCTGCGCAAGGACGCCATCCCCAGCGGCATCTCCTGCCGCTTCTGCGAGCGCACCGACTGCAACCAGCGCGCGGCCGCCAGCTACCGCTTCGCCTTCGCCTTCGACGAGTACACGAAGAAGGACTGCTTCTTCTCCCCGCTGCTCGTCCACGAGAAGGAGAAGGGCGAGCGCAACGGCAATCACGACCCGCTGGATAACGACGCTGACGGGAGCGAGAAGCACGATTCGTTGGACAGGGGCGCCCGCCGCCGCAAGGGTCACGAGAACTGACATGCATCCGCCCGACACCGCCGAACGCGCCCACATCACCGAAGCCATCCAGAAGCAGCAGAACGCGCTCGCCTCCCTGCGCATCACCGGCTCCCCGTCCGAAGTGGGCCAGGGCCTGGTGTCGCTCGCGGAGCTGCACGGGATGCTGGAAGAGCACGCCGCCAGCCGCGAGCACTACGAGGAGGCCCTGGGCTTCTTCAAGACGGCGGGCAACAAGCCCGGGCAGGCGCAGGCCCTCTTCGGGCTGGGCGTGGTGAAGGCCTACTTCGAGGATCACCGGGGCGCCATCGAGCACATGGCCGTGGCCGCCCTGCTCTTCAACGAGGCCCGCGACCGCGACGGCGAGGCGCTCACCCGCGCCTGCATCGGTGAGTCCCTGCGCGCCCTGGGCGAGTCCGACGCCGCCGAGGAGAAGTATCAAGAGGCGCTCATCCTCTTCCGCCAGACGCGCAACACGGAGCGCATGGCGCGGCTGCTCCTGGACATTGGCGACTTGCGCATGGCGAAGGCGGAGTACGAGCCCGCGCGCAAGCGGTTCCTGGAGGCCGTGCCGCTCCTGGAGCAGGGCGAGGATCCGGACGCGCTGGCGCTGGGCCACCTGCTGCTGGGCGAGTCCGAGGGCCTGCTGGGCCACCACGACAACGCGCGGCCCCACCTGCTGCGCGCCGTGGAGGCGTACGCGGAGCTGCACGACCACGTCTACGAGGCCCGCGCCCGCTGGGACCTGGGGCTGTCCTGCTACTACCTGCAGGACTTCGCCGCGGCCCGCGAGCAGTTCGAGGCGGTGATTCCGCTGTACGAGGAGCAGGGCCTTCGCGACGACGTGGCCAAGGTGAAGAACGTCCTTGCGCACTTCACCGCGCGCGGCGTGTAGCCACACCGCGCGCGGTCTTCTTCGCGTGCCTCAGGCCTGGAAGCCCGCGCCCACCGCCAACGCCAGCAGGCACAGCACCCCCGCGGCGATGGCGGTGTAGCGCCACTCGCCGCGCAGGCCCAGCAGCGTGCCGGCCATCGCCAGTCGCGCCACCGGCGTCACCAGCAGCATGGACGCAGCGCCCTTGCGCAACAGGTCGATGGCCACGTGCACGGACTCGCCGCGGGGCAGCAGCTCCAGCGCGAGCGACGCCACGAACATCCCTCCACTCATCACCGCACCGGTGCGCAGCACGCGCGCGATCCACCGCTCACCGGCCATGGCACGACGCGCCCACCGCTGCGCCCGAGGTTGGGCGTCCGGGTGGGTGATGGGCTCCTGCTGGAGCTGGACTTCGAGCTGTTCTTCGAGCTGCTCGGGCAGCGGCGCGGGCAGGGCCACGGCCGTCGCCTGCGTGTTGCGCGGCGGCGGGCCTGCCCCAGGCCTGCCCACCGATGAGAGCACTCCGTGTGCCGCGGGATTCGCCTCACTCATTTCCATATGCTCGGCCACAACCCCTCCCCTCCCTTCCACAACATCTGTCCGGCCACCAGAAGCAGTACCGCCGCGAAGAGCTTCTTCAAAACGGCGGTGGGAACCTTCGGCATCAGTCGGCTGCCCACCGACGCGCCGGCCAGCACGCCCACCACCAGCGGCGCCACGAGGCCCAGGTTCAGGTGGCCGCGCCACGCGTAGGCCGCGACGCTCGCGGCCCCGGTGACGCCCACCATCAGGTTGCTGGTGGCGCTGGCCACCTTGAAGGGCACGCGCATGCCGTAGCTCATCAGCGGCACCTTCAGCGGCCCGCCGCCCACGCCCAGCAGCGCCGAAAGGCCGCCCGCGACGAACGAGCCGGAGATGCCCAGCGGATAGTTCGTGGGCACATAGCTGGCCGTCGACACCGGCTCCTGCAGCGGTGTGCGCAGAAGCAGCATCTGCAGCGACACGAAGAGGGTGAAGAGGCCGAACACCACCGCCACCATCGCCTCCGCGACAAAGGCCGCGACGAGTCCGCCGACGATGGCGCCCATCACCGTGGCCAGCTCCAGCGTGAGGCCCAGCCGCAGGTCGCTCAGTTTGTTCTCAACGTAGCTGGCGGCGGCGGCGCAGGAGTTGGCCACCACGCACATCAGGCTCGCGGGGACGGCCTGCTCCAGCGGGATTCCGAAACCCAACACCAGCACGGGCACCAGGACGATGCCGCCACCAATGCCCAGCAGCGACCCCAACCCGCCCGCCAGAAGGCCCGACGCCATGAGAAGCAAGACCGTCATTCCCTATCGAGAATAGGGGGCACTCCCCGGTCCGGATAGCGCCATACCCCCCAGGGCACCTGGCTTGATTGGCCGGATGCCCTGCACGCGGACACGGCGTCAGACGCGCGCCGTGGATCCGCGTTCACTACGCGGCGGTGGCACCCAGCGTGCCTTCGGGAAACTCCTCGAAGAAGCGCGCGCGGGTGCGCGGGGTGTAGGTGCCGCGCGCCATGTAGCCGTGAAGTCGTTTGATCAACCCGCGCGTCACGTCCAGCGCGGCATCCACCTCCGCCGCGAAGTCGAATTGATCATTGCGATACAGCTCCTGGAACGACAGCTGCGTGTACGCCGGCAGCGCCCGCACCCGCCCCAGCGGGCTGGACAGGAAGAGGCCGGAGACATAGAGGCCGCGCACCCAGCCATCCACCTCCGCCTTGGTGGGGGCCTGTCCCACGCGCTCCTGGGACGCCAGCCGCACCAGTTCATAGATGCCCCGGCCGATGCCGCGCAGCGGCAGCCCCGCGCTCTTGCCCACCTGGAACTTCTCGCGCAGGCGGGAGGTGCCCACGCCGTCCGTGCCGTCCTGTTCGCGCAGGAAGAACAGCGTCTGGGCCCACTCCACCTGCCGGCGCGCGTCCCAGGCCCGTTCGCCCTTGCGGCGGTGGCGCAGCACCAGCGCGTCCACCAGCGGATGCAGGCGCCGGTCCAGGGCCAGGTGCGTGAAGTAGCCGGTGAGGATGGCCAGCCCCGCCTCGGTGCCCACCAGGGCCCCGGTGGCGACGAGCTCCGCCATCTTCAAGCCCAGGCCCACCGGCGCGCGCTCGTGGTACAGCCGCGCGAAGGGAGGCCAGCCGGCCTCCGGCAGCATCAGGGACAGGCCCCCGCGCACGCCCCCGCACAGGGGCAGGTCCGGCAGCGCGGCGCCAAAGCGCGCATACGGCAGGTCCTCGGACAGCGCACGCACCCAGTCCGTGGGGAGCCCGTCCGGGTGTGCGGCCAACCGTTCGATGGCCGTCAGATGGAGCAGCAGGGTGGGCATGGGGTCCGCACAGCTATCCAGCGCGCCGGGGCAATGCAATGCCCGAGTGGCAACCAGCGCTTTGCGACCAACACGTCACGCGTCTACAGTCACGCCCTTCGGATCACCCTTTCTTCCCTTTAAGTCCAGGAGTCCAAGTCGCCATGCAATTCAGTCTCGTCTCCGGTGACGCCGCGCCGGTGAGCGGTGAGCTGCTCGTCATCCCCCTCTTCGAGGGCGAGCTGGTGGGTGACGCCGCCCCGGCGCCGCTGGCCACCGCCGACTCGGCGCTGGACGGCAAGCTGCGCGCCGCCGCCACCCAGGAGGGGTTCAAGGCGAAGGTGGACCAGTCCTTCCTGCTGCACACGCTGGGGCGGCTGGGCAACGAGCGCGTCCTGCTGCTGGGCCTGGGCAACCGCGCGCGCTTCCAGCCGGAGGTGCTGCGGCTGGCCGCGGGCCGCGCGGCCAAGACGGCGCAGCGGCTGAAGGTCACCAGCATCGCCTTCCGCGTGCCCGCCACGGACCGCGCGGAGGACGTCGTGCGCGCGGTGGTGGAGGGCCTGGAGCTGGGCGTCTACCGCTTCGACAAGTACAAGTCCGCCGCGCGCGAGGACAAGGGGTCGCCCAAGCTGAAGAGCGCCACGCTGGCGCTGCCCCCGGGCAGTGAGAAGTCGCGCGCGCTGGACGACGCGCTGAACCTGGGCCTGAAGGTGGCGGAGGCCGTCAACTGGGCGCGCGACCTGGTGAACGAGCCCCCCAACGTGGTGACGCCCGTGCGCCTCGCGCAGGCGGCGCAGCAGGCCGCGAAGGAAGCGGGACTCCAGGCGGAGATTGGCGGGCGCAAGGAGATTGAGCGCCTGAACATGGGCATGTTCCTGGGCGTCACCGTGGGCAGCGCGCAGGAGCCCCGGCTCATCCACCTGGTCTACACGCCGAAGAACGCGAAGGACGCGAAGCGCGCCCCGCTGGCGCTGGTGGGCAAGGCCATCACCTTCGACTCCGGCGGCCTGTCGCTCAAGCCCACCGAGGGCATGGTGGAGATGAAGACGGACATGGCGGGTTCGGCCGCGGTGCTGGCCGCCATGAAGGTCATCGGTGGCGTGGTGAAGCCGCCCTTCCCCGTGCACGCCTTCATTGGCGCGTGCGAGAACATGCCGTCGGGCACGGCGTACAAGCCCGGTGACATCCTCACCGCGCGCTCCGGCAAGACGGTGGAGATCACCAACACGGACGCGGAAGGCCGCCTGGTGCTGGGCGACATGCTCACCTGGGCTGGCGAGCACGAGCCGTCCGCCATCATCGACCTGGCGACGCTGACGGGCGCGTGCATGGTGGCGCTGGGCAACTACATCGTGGGCGCGTTCGGCGACGACGACGCCACGGTGAACAGCGTGCTGGACGCCGCGAAGTCCGCGGGCGAGGAGATGTGGCGCCTGCCCATCAGCGACATGCAGAAGGACGCGCTGCGCTCCGACGTGGCGGACATGAAGAACTCCGGCGAGCGCTGGGGCGGCGCCATCAACGCGGCGCTCTTCCTCAAGGAGTTCGTCGGGGACATCCCGTGGGTGCACCTGGACATCGCCGGCCCGTCCAACAGCCCCAAGGAGCGCGGCTACCTGAACAAGGGCGCCACCGGCTCCGGCGCGCGCACCCTGGTGGAGCTGGTGCGCCGGCGGGCCGCGGACGTCGCGACCCAGCCGGAGCCCAAGGCGGAGCCCGTGAAGGCCGCGAAGCGCGCGAAGGCGAAGACGGCCCGCTAACGCGGGTCGCCCGGTTCGGGTTCGGGCGCGCGAGGCGTCGCGCGCACGGCCACGCTCGGCTCGGGGAGCGGACGGACGCCGGCCATCAGCTCATCCACGCTGACGGTCACGTCCTCCGACACCTCCGTGGGCCAGGTGGCCAGCATCATCAGCACGCGGCCGCTGTTGCCCTCGCGCACGGCCACCTTGCCGCGCACGCCTTCGCCCACCTGGAAGTCGAACCCCACCGCGTTGTCCGACAGCGCGATGGGCTGCGGGTCCGTGGTGGTGAAGCCCGGCTGCTGGCGCAGGCCCTGCGTCAGCCGCTCGGCGAACTGGGTGGGCGTGGCCACGCCGGGCGCCACCTGGAGCACCACCTGGGCCCCCGACACGCGGTGGCGCAGGATGACCGGAATGGCGAGCCCCTCCGGGGTGCGCTCGTTCGTCTCATCCAACTGCCACTCCGCCGTGGGCCGCACGATTTCAAAGCCCAGGTCCTCGTCCACGTAACGTCGCGTGGTGGACGCAACGCTCGCGTCCTCCACCCCGGAGCCTCCCGTGCCCGCGGGCTCCGCCTTCGTCACCGCCGTCCGGGACGCGCCACATGCCGTGCTCAACAGCAGCACTCCCCACCCCAACGTCCGCATCACGCCCATGTCGCTCATCCCCCGCCTGCCACCAGCGCCGTGGGGACGAACGTGGGCACCCGGTCCCAGGCTGACCAGGGGGACATCAGGGTGGGTGTCCGACTCAGGAAAGTCCGGCGGACGACGCTAGGACAGTCCGCCCTGCAGGGTGCGGTACGTGTTCGCCAGCCGCTCCGCCACGTCCGGAGGCAGCGCGTTGCGCGCGGAGAACAGCGCGTAGGACACGAAGGCGTCCAGCGCCTCCAGCGCCATCGCCCGGCCCACCGCCTCGCCGCCGCTGGTGGACACGTTGGCGCGCAGCCTCACGACGTCCACGCGCCCGTCCGGCCCCACCGTGACGCCCTGGTACGCGTTCTCCAGGCCCGGGGGCGGCGCCTCCACGAAGCCGCGCAGCAGGTCCACGTCCCGGCCCGCCTCGCGCAGCGCGCGGTGCACCAGCGACAACAGGAGGTTGTAGCGCTCCTCCGCGGACAGCAGCTCCCAGGCCATGCCCTCCACCGCCGGGCCCGGTGACGGCACGGGCTCCGCGGCCTGCAAGGCCAGGTGGCCCCCCCGCACCGCCTCCTCCACCCCGCTGTAGAAGGCGTACTGGCTGCCCGCGTACGCGGCGCGCAGCGTGCCCAGCGTCGTGCCCCCGCCCAGCTTGGCGAACAGGGCCTCCTCGCCGGGCAGCGCGCCCTGGGGGCCGGGGCCCACGCGCATGTCGTCCGGGAAGCGGCGGCGCAACCGGCCCGTCTCCTCCGCGCGCTTGATGCCGGTGAGGACCAGGTCCCTCGTGCGCTCCGGCAGCTTCACCGCGTCCACCGCCGGGGCCCGCGCCTCCAGGAAGAGGAAGCTGCCCTCCTGCATCTCGAAGAGGTTGAGCACCACCTCGCGCACGACGAAGGTCATCGCGCTGTAGAGGCTGGCTTCCGACACGATCCCCTGCGACGTGAGCACCTGGCCGATGCGGCGCGCGGGCGTCACCTGCCCCAGCGCCGCAGCGAGCTGCACGTCCGTGAGCAGGCCCAGCCGCACCATCACCGCGCCCAGGCGCTCCCACTTCTCGCTGGAGGTGGCGAACACCACCTGGCCGTCGCGGAACATCACCGCGCGGCGCACGGGGCCGTGCTGCACGATGAGCTGGCCGGTGCGGATGCCCGAGAGGATTTGAGCGAACACCTCCTCGACCGAGAGCGACCCCAGGCTGCCGGCGAAGAAGCCGGACGCGCCATGGGACTCCGGGAGGAGCACCAGTCCCTCGGGCGCGTGGAAGTGCGCCACGAGGGGCCGGCTGGGAGAGACGACGGCGGCGAGCGGCCGCTCCAGTTCGAGCGAAGCCGCCTCACCGCTCACGCGGGGCGTGGCCTTGGGTCTGGGCGCCACCGCATCCCTCCCGGGGGTTACAGGCTACTTCTTCGCGCCGGACAGCTCCGCGTCGATGATGCTCTTGAACTCTTCGAAGGGCTGCGCGCCCGACAGCATGATGCCGTTGATGAAGAACGCCGGCGTGCCGTTGACGCCCACCTTGGAGCCGTCCGCCTGGTCCGCCTTCACCTGCGCGGCCTTCTCACCGGAGTCGAGGCAGGTGTTGAACTTCGCGGTGTCCAGCTTCAGCCCGGCCGCGGTCTTCTTCAAATCCTCCACGCCCAGCGCCTTCTGGTTCGCGAAGAGCGCGTCGTGCATCTCCCAGAACTTGCCCTGGTCGTTGGCGCACAGCGAGGCCTCCGCGGCCTTCTGCGCCTGCTTGTGGAACTCCAGGGGGAACTGGCGGAACACCAGGCGCACCTTGTCGCCGTAGGTCTTCGTCACCTGGTCCACCGACGCGATGGCGCGGCTGCAGAACGGGCACTCGAAGTCGCTGAACTCCACGATGGTGACCGGCGCGTTCTCCGGGCCCTTGGACGGACCGGTGGCCGCGACCTGCTTGCGCTCCACGGGGCCGCGCGCGGGCTCGGGCAGCTCGTACTTCACGTTGGCGCCCTGGCGCAGGGACTCGAAGAACTTCTGCGCGGCCTCCTGCTTCTGCTGGCCGGACAGGAAGTCCACGATCTGCGGCTTCATCTGCTCGTAGGTCGCGCCGGGGGGCAGCTGGCCCTTGGCGCCCTCGAAGACCTCCTTGATCTTCTCTTCCGGAGGCGCGGGGATCTTGTCGTCGATCTCCGCCTTGAGCAGCTGGTCCTCGGTCAGGCTGCGCTTGGTGGCCTCTTCCTTCACCAGACGCTCGGTGACCAGACCTTCCAGGCCGCGCTTGCGCAGCTGGTACTTCTGCTTGTCCAGGTTCGCCAGCGGCTCCTTGATGCGCTCGTTGAGCTCACCGAAGGTGACCTTCTGACCGTTGCCGAAGGTGGCGACCACCGTGTCCGGCGCCGGCTCCGAGGCATTGCCAGCCTGGGCCTGGGCGGCGGGCGCCTGGGTGGTGGCCGGCGCCTTCTCCTTGTTGCAGCCGGCGGTGAGGGATGCCGCGAGGAGGGCGGCCAGGGCGAGGCGAGTAGGACGCATGGACATAAGTCGCCGACTTAATAGAGGAGCCCTGGGCTGGCAAGGAATTGCCAAACCCTCACTTCAGGCCACTTCAGGCGACCAGCGGCTCCAGCTCCAACGCGCCCGCGAGGCTTCCACGACCCGGCTCGCGCCCTTCCACATCCCGGCGGCGCGCGGTGACGATGTCGAAGCTGGACGGGTCCGCCAGCACCTTGCGCACCAGCTTGTGGTTGAGCGCGTGGCCCGTCTTGAACGCCGTCATGTGACCGATGACGGGACGGCCGAACAGCGACACGTCGCCGATGGCGTCCAGGATCTTGTGGCGCACGAACTCGTCCGGGAAGCGCAGGCCGTCCGGGTTGAGGATGGACGCCTCGTCCACCACCACGGCGTTCTCCAGCGAGCCGCCGCGCGCCAGGCCCAGCGTCTTGAGCTTCTCCACGTCGCGCAGGAAGCCGAAGGTGCGCGCGCGGGAGATTTCGCGCGAGAAGCCCCGGTCGTTCACGTCCACGTCGAAGGACTGGCCCTGGATGACGGGGTGCTCGAAGTCGATGGTGCAGCTGATGCGGAAGCGCCGGGCGGGGGTGATGGACGCCTGCTTGTCGCCGTCCGACACCGCCACGCTCTTCTTGATGACCAGGTACTCGCGCGGCGCGTCCAGCTCATGCGCCCCCGCCTCCATGATGGCGTGCGTGAAGGGCGCGGCGCTGCCGTCCATGATGGGGACTTCGGGTCCGTCCAATTCCAGACGCACGTTGTCGATGCCCATGCCCGCCAGGGCCGACATCAGGTGCTCCACCGTGCCCACGCGCACGCCGTCGCGGCCCAGCGTGGTGGCCAGCGACGTGTCCACCACGTACTCCGCCAGCGCGGGGATGCTCACCGGGCGCGGCAGGTCCGTGCGCACGAACACGATGCCGTGCCCCGCGGGCGCGGGCTTCATCGTCAACGTCACGGGCGCCCCGGAGTGGAGGCCCACGCCCCGGCAGATGGCCGGCTGGGAGAGGGTGCGCTGGGAGTCGGTGAACTGGAGCATGTCGGTGTCGCCTCTAAGAACTGCTTCGTACTGACGCACGCAGGGTACGGGCCCGTCCGACCGTTCAACGGGGTCTGACGCACTGCACACAGGAGCAATCAACATGCCACCAGCCCGTGACACAAGCGCTTCCCGGAAGGCGCGCGCGGGGTGGGCCAACCCCCCGGAACTGCTGGCGACGCGGGCCTCCGGACGGAGGACGTCAGGACCCAGGGCCCCCACCACCCTCTTGGGAAACACGACACATCCCCCTGCACCGTGACAGCCATGTCCGGAATTCACCCTTCGGACCCCGGCTTTTCCCGGCGCGCCACGCGCCAACCCGGAGTGTGTGTCGCCCAAGCGACATGGGCGCGTCTCTACCGCAGGCCAGTGCCCGGAAGCAAACGCATGCACGGGCCTCTCCGGGAGTCCGGGGCTTGACTGGAAAAGGGCTCTGCGGGTGGGTCAGCGCGTCGCGGGCGGGAGGAAGCGGTCGCGCAGGGCTTCCGCGTCGGGCCGGTCGAAGCCACGCCCCTGGAGGAGCGAGCGGCGGCTCACGGCGTGGAAGGTGGTTTCCAGCGTTTGTGAAAACCGCCGGAGGTCTTCCGCGAGGCGGCTGCGGATGCCGGGGCCTTCGGGGGGCCAGGGCAGTTCGACGAGCAGCGAGGAGAAGCGGTCGAAGGCGTCGTAGTCCGCGTAGCGCAGCAGCTGGTAGCCGCCGTCGTGGAAGTAGTCGAGGAACGACTTGAGGGCGGCCAGCACGCGCTCGGCGGCGGGCACGTCCTCGGAGCGCAGGTGGCCTTCCGCGGCGCGGCACAGCTGGGCGTAGACCCACAGGTCCTTGCGCAGGCGCAGCGCGGCGTCCTGGGGGCTGGTGAGGTGGGCGAAGGCCTCCTCCCCCAATGAGCCGTTGGGCGCGAGCGCGTCCACGAGCGCGACGATCTGCTGGCGGAACAGCGTGGTGAAGGCCTCCGCGGCGCGCAGGGCGGCGGCGGGGTCGCGGTCCAGGTCCACCATCACCTCGCGGGCGATGCGGTCCGTCTCCCGGGCCAGGTCTCGCGCGGCGCGCAGCGTGGCGGCCTGGAGGGGCTTGGAGCCGGCCTTGGGGGACAGCTCGGTGTGCAGGTAGCTGGCGACGGCGGCGGCCTCTCCGCGCACCAGCGACAGGAGCACGCGCACGCGGCGCGGCACGGGCGGCTGCGTCTCCGGATCCACGTGCGTCAGGTAGTGCAGCACGCGGAACAGGCCCAGGAACGCGGTGGTGTAGAGGGGCCGCGTGTCCGCGGGCAGCGCGCCCAGGATGTCCAGCAGGCGCACGGAGCGCAGCCGGTCGTACTCGACGCGGAACTCCAGCGGGCGGAAGGGGCGGAAGTAGCGGTTGAGGACGATCTCCCGCAGCGTCAGCTTGCCCACGTCCTGGAAGAGCGACAGGCCGATGAGCGGCAGCTGGAGCAGGTTGTCGAGCAGGTTCTTGAGCGCGTCGAACGCCTCGCGCACGACGAAGAGGCTCTCCGGCGGGGTCTCCTGATCCAGCTCCTCTTCAATCAAGAGCCGGCGCACGCGGTCATCCGCGAGCTGGGTCTCCACGTACTTGCGGAAGACCATCTTCGGGTCGCTGTCCGGGTCCTGCAGGTGGCGCGCGACGCGCACGGCGCGCTCCATGGCGTCGCGCACGTCCGCCAGCTCCTCGTGGAAGTCGCGCGTGACGAGCGGCCGGGCGCGGGCATCCACCACCGCGTTGTGGAGGTTCAGGTAGCGCTCCACGGCGCGCAGCCACATCTCGAACTCGAAGAGCAGCTCCTCGCGGCCCTCCACGGGCACGCCGCGCAGCCAGCGCTCGCGTTCGGCGAGGAAGCCCGCGCGCGTGGCCTGCGAGGCGCGCATCAGGTCGCCGTAGAAGTCGCGGGGACTGGAGAGGACCGTGGGCACGGAGGGCGCGGAGGCTTGGCTCATGGCGGCGGGCTCGCGGAGGCGTAGGGGCTAGAAGAGCGTGCCCTGGGGAGAGCTGGGGGGCGGCGTCTTCTTGAAGTACTGGTAGGTGCGCAGCGTGGCGGTGCGGCCCCGGGGCGTGCGCATGAGGAAGCCCTCCTGCATCAGGAAGGGCTCGTAGACGTCCTCGATGGTGTCGCGCTGCTCGCCCACGCTCGCGGCGATGGTCTCCACGCCCACCGGGCCACCGCCGAACTTCTCCACGATGGTCAGCAGGATCTTGCGGTCCATCGCGTCCAGGCCGCTGGCGTCCACGCCCAGCCGGGTCAGCGAGTCGTGCGCCAGTTCGTAGGTGATGCGGCCGTTGCCCTCCACCTGGGCGAAGTCGCGCAGCCGGCGCAGGAGCCGGTTCGCGATGCGGGGCGTGCCGCGCGAGCGGATGGAGATTTCACGGCTGGCGGCCCGGTCCAACGGCACGCCGAGGATGCGCGCGGAGCGGTCGAGGATCTGCTCCAGGTACTTGGGCTCGTAGTACTCCAGGCGCTCTTGAATCTGGAAGCGGTCGCGCAGGGGGGACGTGAGCAGGCCCGTGCGCGTGGTGGCCCCCACCAGCGTGAAGGGCGGCAGATCAATCTTCATCGCGCGGGCGGCGGGCCCGGTGTCGATGGTGATGTCCAGCCGGAAGTCCTCCATCGCCGGGTAGAGGTATTCCTCCACGGCGGCGTTGAGGCGGTGGATCTCATCGATGAAGAGGATGTCCCGCTCGTTGAGGTTGGTGAGCAGACCCGCCAGGTCCCCCTTGCGCTCCATGGCGGGGCCGCTGGTGACGTGGATGCCCACGCCCAGCTCGTTGGCGATGAGGTGCGCGAGCGACGTCTTGCCCAGGCCCGGCGGCCCGGAGAAGAGGCAGTGGTCCAGCGCGTCGCCCCGGACCTTCGACGCGGCCACGTAGACCTTGAGCTTCTCCACGACGGCGCCCTGGCCTACATACTCGTCAAAGGAGCGAGGGCGCAGGGAGGCTTCCAGCCGGATGTCTTCCGGCTGAACATCTCCCGAGAGGGTGTCATCGGACTTCCTCGCCATCACCATTCCGACCCTATACAGCGAAGGGGCCACGTGTCGCTCCCCTTCTGGCGCCGCCAGATTCGGACGGCACGCCGACCGGCCAGCCAGGGGGTAGGCCCCCCCTGCCCCAAGGGAGTCGCGTCCATGAGCCTCACCCCCTCACCGTTCCGTCCCCTGCCGTTCCTTCCGGAGGCACACACCGAGCGCTCTCCTGGACAGCGACTGCAGAAGCTGCGCCGCGCCGCATTGGACGCCCGCGAGGCCTTCGTCCGCGAGGGCCCGGTGGCGGCGGTGGCGACGTGCGACCTCGTCACCTTCCCCTACCCCACGCTGTTCGCCTTCAGCGGGGCGGCGCTGTCCCCGGCGCCCTACGTGATGATGACCAACCGCATGCAGGTGGTGCAGTTCGCGGAAGGGGGCACGGGCCAGCGCCGGACGCTGCTGTTCAACCCCACCGACTACGAGCGGGGCTACGCGGCGCCCTTCTACCGCGCGCTGCGCGAGCGCTACGGCGCGTTCCTCTCCGACAAGGTGATGACCACCCGCCACGGCACGGTGCAAGGCCACCTGGAGTCGCTGGGGCTGACGCCGTCGGACGTGGACTACCTGGCCTTCGACCACCTGCACATCCAGGACCTGCGCGGCTGGCTGGGCGGCGCGGGCGCCCCGGCCGTCTTCCCGCGCGCGAAGCTGCTGGTGCAGCGCAGCGAGTGGACCATGGTGAAGCACCTGCACCCCATGCAGTGCGTGTGGTTCGTGCCCGGCGGCGCGGAGATTCCAGAGGACCGCGTGGTGCTGCTGGACGGCGACACGTGGCTGGGCCAGGGCGCGGCGCTCCTGAGCACGCCCGGGCACACGCAGGGCAACACGTCCCTGGCGGTGGCCACCGCGAACGAGGTGTTCGTGGTGAGCGAGAACGGCGTGAGCACGGAGAGCTACACGCCCCTGCTGTCGCGCATCGCGGGCGTGCGCCGCTTCGCGGAGCAGATGGGCTGGGAGGTGGTGCTCAACGGCAACACGCGCGAGGACTCGCTGGAGCAGTACGCGTCCATGGTGGTGGAGAAGCTCTTCGCGGGCCCCTCCGCCGCGGACGGGGCGTTCGTGAACTTCCACCCCTCGTCGCTGCTCACCTCCCACCTGCTGGCCCCGGGCCTGGGCCCCACCGTGGTGCTGCCCGCCCCGAACACGGGCGAGCTGCACCC
>NZ_RAWD01000132.1:0-24435 GCF_003612065.1 Corallococcus sp. CA047B | reverse complement strand
CAGCCACACGACGTCGCGCACGCGGTGCAGCTCCCGCGAGCACGCCACCCGGCGCAGAAGCAGGGCGCCCAGCACGGCCTCCAGCGTGGCCCCGGCGGCGACCCCCAGGCCCACCCCCGGCGGCACATCCAGCGAAAGCGCCACCGTCCACGCGCCCAGGAACACGGCGGGCCAGCGCGACACGCCCCAGAGCAGCAGTCCGCCCAGCGCCACGCCCGACGGCAGCCAGACGGCGCTGATGTGGCTGCCCTCCGCCGCCAGCGACAGGCCCGCCCGCGCGGCCACGAGGTACACGCCCGCCAGCGCGATGACCTCGACAAGGCCTCCACCCTGGAACGCCGCCGCCACACGGGCCTGATGCCGAGCTTGGATGATCACTTCCCCCCGTGCCTCCGGGCCTGGACATCCGGGCCGGAAGAACATGCGTCATGCTAGCGGGGACGCGGAGGCGTTGCACCCCATGCTTCCGCCTGCCTGCCCGGCAGCCAGGCGCTGTCCGACAGGTGATGCAATGGGGAGCCCGCCGGGCCGTAGCAGGAGGCAAGGAGGAACGAATCCATGTCGCGTCCCGGTCTTGCTGCGCTGCTGTCGTTCTTCATCCCTGGCGTGGGGCAGATCTACAACGGAGACATCCTGCGCGGGGTCTTCTGGCTCATCATCACCCCCGGCTTCTGGCTGGGCACGGGCGGGGTGCTGGGCTGGGTGTGTCACGTCATCGCCGCGGCCACCGCCTACAACCGCGCGGAGGACAAGGACCGCGAACGCCTGCGCTACGGCACCGGCTGAGCCACCGTCCGGACATGAAAAAGGGGCCTTCCAGCCCCTCCTCTACCGCCGCCCCGGCGCCTTCACAGGCCGGGGCGGTTTTTCATGCGCACCGCATCAGTCGTTGAACGCATCGGGCAGCGGCTGCGGCCCGGGGACGATTCCGGCGATGTCCGGATCGACGTCACCGGCAACGCGCTCGGGACGCTGATCCTTCTCCGTCTTGCGCTCGGCCTTCTTGGTGTCCTTCTCGCGCTGCTTCTGCTGGCGCGCCATTTCCTTCTGCCGCTTCGTGGACCTTCCCTGCATGGGACCTCCCGGGAGAAATTAGCGAAAAAGAGGTCCGGCCTCGTCAAGGCCGGACCTCGTGGGTGAGTGAAGAGTCAGCCGAGCCGGAAGGCTCAGACCGGACGGACGTTCTCCGCCTGCAGGCCCTTGGGGCCCTTCTTCACTTCGAACTCCACCTTCTGGCCCTCGGCCAGGGTACGGAAACCATCCGCCACGATCGCCGTGTGGTGGCAGAACACATCCGGACCACCACTGTCCTGCGTGATGAAACCGAAGCCCTTCGCATCATTGAACCACTTCACCGTACCGCTTGCCATAATCTGCTTCCTTGTCCCACTGGCAGAAAGGCTTCATCGCCAGCCTGCCCGCCCCTGCATTCGGGGCCTAGACGGCGCCTTAACCCTGAACAGGCATGAAGTCGAGCCGGGAACCACTCCCGTCCTGGCTTCACGCCGTCGAAGGTAACAACCCGGGTCGTGCAGTGAAACGCCTTCTCGGGGTCGTCCATTTCCCGCTGGCTGACGCTCCGGCCAGCCAGGGGTGACACCCCGAAGCGGGGCAGGTGTTGAGGAATAGTCTCCGCCCCTGAACACTTCCACTCCGACGTCGCCTATCCTGGGGACGCCGGTCCCGTTCCACCCCGTCATCCAGACCCATGAGGCGTACCTCCCCGTGACCAACCCCACCCGTGTGACCTTTGGCCAGCGCGATGCGTCCTTCGCCGAGGACCTCAAGCGTCGAGTCTCCGAATACTTCGAGACCCGGAACCTGTCCCAGCGGGCCAACGGGGCCATGTACGTCAAGGCCCTGGCCATCCTGGGCTTCACGTTCGGGGTCTACGGGTTGCTGCTCACGGGGTGGTTCGGTCCCTGGGCCATGCTGGGCATGGCGGTGCTGATGGGCGTGGGCATCGCGGGCATCGGCTTCTGCGTGGGCCACGACGGCGTGCACGGCTCCTACAGCGACAACGCGCGCGTGAACTCGGTGGTGGGGCTGGCGTTCGACCTCATCGGGGCGAACAGCTACATGTGGCGCATCACGCACAATGTGCTGCACCACACGTATACGAACATCCAGAACATGGATGAGGACCTGACGGTCAGCCCGCAGCTGCGCCTGTCGCCCCATTCCGAGTGGAAGCCGTACCACCGCGCGCAGCACCTGTACGCGTTCCTGGCCTACTCGCTGACCACCGTCTTCTGGGTGTTCGCCAAGGACTACAAGTACTTCTTCCAGAAGGACCTGGGCCCCTACAAGGACAAGAAGCACGCGCCGGCCGAGTGGGCGCGCCTCATTGGCATGAAGGCCGTGTACTACGGCTGGACGCTGGTGATTCCGTGGATGGTGCTGAACGTCACCTGGTGGCAGTTCGTGGTGGGCCTGCTCGCCATGCACATGACCGCGGGCTTCATCCTGGGCATCGTCTTCCAGCTGGCCCACGTGGTGGAGACCACCGAGTTCCCCCTGCCGGACGCCACCGGCAACGTGGAGGACGCGTGGATGGTGCACCAGCTGCGCACCACGGCGAACTTCGCCCGCAAGAACCGCCTGCTGAGCTGGTACGTGGGCGGGCTCAACTACCAGATTGAGCACCACCTGTTCCCCAAGGTGTGCAGCATCCACTACCCGGCGCTGAGCGAAATCGTGCAGGCCACCGCCAAGGAGCACGGCCTGCCCTACCCGGAGTCGGAGACCTTCCTGGGCGCGGTGGGGTCGCACTACCGGATGCTCAAGCAGCTGAGCCGCGCGCCGGTGGCAGCCTCCGAGCCGAAGCTGGCCGTGGCCGCCTGAGCCCCCCGTAGACGCCGGAAGCCTCCAGGGGCCGTCCTCCTCCAGGGAGGCGGCCCCTTCGCTTTGGAGGCCTCAGGCGGCGCGCAGCGCGGCCAGCAGGTCGGCCGCCGAGGACACGACCGCCTTCGCCCCGTGCGCCTGCAGTTCGGCCGGGCGGAAGCCCCAGGTGACGCCCACGCCGTACATGCCCGCCGCCTTCGCGGTGTCCATGTCCACGGAGGTATCCCCCACGAAACCGCACGCGGAGGGCGCCACGCCCAGCTCCGCCGCCAGGGCCAGCGCCGCGGTGGGGTCCGGCTTGCGCGGGATGCCCTGACGCTCGCCGTACACGGCCGCGAAGGACACCCCGGGCAGCAGCTTCGCCGCGAGCCGCTTCACGAAGTCGTCGGACTTGTTGCTGAGCACGCCCAGCCGGGCGCCGTCCGCCGCCAGCGCCTGGAGCACCTCCACCACGCCCGGGTACGCGCGGGTCCGGTCGAACAGGTGCGCGTCGTAGTAGCCGTGGTAGGTGGCCAGCACCCGGCCCTGGAGCGCGGGGTCCGCCCCGCCGGTGGCCCGGTGCGCGAGCTGCGCCACGCCCTCGCCCACGAAGCGCAGGTAGGCGGCCTCCGGGTGCGGAGGCAGGCCGTGGTGCGCGAGCGCGTGGTTCATCGCCGCGGCGATGTCCCCCAGCGAATCCACCAGCGTCCCATCCAGGTCGAAGAGCACGGCGCCAAGGGGCATGACGAAAAAGGCCTTTCTTCAAAACGCGAACGCCCCGACCCACGAGGGGGCCAGGGCGTCCGTGAATCAGGAGCGAAGCGTCGAACTAATGCGTGGCGGCGGCGGTCTTCTCACCGGCGGCCGCGCCACCGGCCTGGATGACGGCGAAGTTGATGTTGTTGTAGCCCGCCGTGGCGCAGCTGAACATCACGCGCTTGATGACCTTGAACTGAACGTCCTTGTTGGCCTGGATGTTCACGTCACCCTTGAAGCCGTCGGTGCCGCCCGCCATGGAGTGGAGGTCCTCGAACTGCTTCTTCATGTCCCGCAGCTTCTCTTCCAGCGCGGGGATGTTGAGGTACTCGTCCTTGGTGAGGTCCTCCACCCGGCCCACGATGGTGCCCGACACGCTGACCTGGTCGTTGGACACCATCACCACCGGGTGCATCTCCACTTCCTTCACGTTGACCGCTTCGGGAAGGACGATGTCCTTGGTCATCATCAGCACCTCGCCCGTCGCGGAGAAGTTCGCGATGAGGAAGAGCACGATGATGACGAACATGTCGACGAGAGGCGTGATGAGCAGGTCCGCGTTCCCGTTCTTCTTGCCGTGCCCACCGTGGCCGAACACCTTGGAGTGCTCCAGCCGCTTGCCGTACCGCTTGCCCGGAACCTTGATACCCATGGCTTGAAGTGCTCCTGTTAGCCCATCGCCGCGGACACGGACACCTGGGGCAACCCAGAGCCAATGCACTCGTCGATGATGCGAACCAGGTCCTCGTAGCGGACCAGGTCCTCGGTCTGGAGGGTGATGGCGGCCTGATCCGGCAGCTGCGCCTTCAACTCCTTGAAGCGCGCCACCAGCTTGGTCAGGTCCGGCCGGCCCTTGTCATCCCGGGTGAGGGGAATGGGGTCGAAGGCGCTCTGGTCGGCGGTGAGCCGCATCTCCGTGGGCGACACCAGGAGGGTGAGCTGGACCGTCTTGGTCTTCTCCTCCGTCTCCTGCTCGTCCGAGGAGGCCCCGCCGGCCTGGGACACCTGCAGACGGCCGATCTGGGTCCAGACCGCCGTCATGATGAGGAAGCTGATGGTCACTGCCATCAGGTCGATGAAGGGCACCATGTTGATGGCGGTATCGAGCGGCTTCTTGCCACCCTTTCCACCTGTGCCCAGATCCATTCCGCCGGCCATGGCGACTACCTCCCTGCTCTACCGCGCTCTTCGCGCACGAACGACGTTTCAAGAAGACTCTGGGAACGGACGCGCCTGTCTGGGTCCACCACTTCGGGGCTACCAGACAGCGCGCCGGTGCATCCGGTTCCAACCCTGCGCTGCTTTGAGGAGGACTACTCCTCGGCGTGCGCGTGGGCGGACGCGGGGATGTTCAGGTTCTTGAACTTGTCGCGGTTGGCCACGATGAGGTTCAGCACGGAGACGCTGGTCTCATTGATGTCGTTGATGATGCTCTGGGTGCGGCCCATCAGCACGGAGAAGGCGACCAGCGCCGGGATGGCGGTCAGCAGACCGAAGCCCGTGCAGTTCATGGCTTCAGAAATACCGTTCGCGAGAATGGTCGCCTTGTCGGCCGGGTTCACGTTCGCCACGGCCTCGAAGCAGGTGATGAGACCGTTCACCGTTCCGAGCAGACCGGCGAGCATGGCCGCGTTGCCGAGCATCGCCAGGTAGCCCGTGCGCGCCTCCAGCCGAGGCGTCTCACGCAGGCTGGCCTCGTCGAGCGCCGCCTGGACCTCTTCCTGGCCCTTGGGGACGTTCATCAGACCGGCCTTGACGACGCTCGTCAGCGGCGTGGTCTTCTGACCGGCCACGTAGTTGATGGCCTTGTCCAGGTCGCCCGCGTAGATGTGCTTCTTCAGCCCGCGCAGGAAGCCTTCCTTGTTGATGGAGGCCTTGCCGAACAGGACGATGCTGCGCTCGACGATGATGGCCAGCGCCACCACGAGGCACAGCGCGATGGGGTACATGCCCGCCTGACCGGACTCCCAGCGGCGACCCAGCTCCTGCATGAACGTCTCGTTGCCGCCGCCTGCGTTGGCGAGAATGGACAGATTGGTCACAAACCCCAGGTTCATCACTGATGGCCTCCAAATGGGCGGCGAAGCTCGCGCTTGCGAGCTGTTCCGGACTGCTTTCAACCGGGTGGACCTCCACCCAGGCCGTCAGCAGGAATAAGGGATCACGGTGGCGCGAGTCTAGGAACCGCTTCCAGACGTGTCAAGGCAGCCACCCCCAGCGTTAGTTACTGAAATCTCACAGGAATTTTGCGTTGGCGCGCGGCTTGCCAAGCTACTGGACAGGTTGCATGGCGAGCCCTTCCCAGCGGCTTCCGCGACAAGCGGGCCAGCGATTTGGGCACCTCCAGAGGCCGTGCTAGGGCGGGAAACCATGGCCAGGAAGCGCATCGGGGAGCTGCTGGTGGAACGCGGCGCGATCACGCCCGCCCAGCTTGAGGCAGGACTGACCGCCCAGCGGCAGACGCGGCAGCGTTTGGGCGTGACGCTCATCGGTCAGGGGGCCATCACGGAGGCGACGCTCGCCCAGGCCCTGAGTGAAGCGCTGGAGATGCCCCAGGTGGACCTGGCGGCGATCACCCCGGACTGGGCGGCGGTGCACCTCTTGCGCGCGCGCTTCTGCGAACAGCACGACCTGTTCCCCTTCGCGCTGGAGAGCGTGGGCGGCCGGCGCCAGCTGGTGGTGGCCATGGCGGATCCGCTCAACCTCACGGCAATCGAGGAAATCGAGTTCACCAGCGGCCTGAAGGTCAGCGGCCGGGTGACGGCGCTGTCCGCCGTGCGCGGCGCCATCCTGCGCTACTACCACAAGGTGCCCGTGGCGGCCGCTCCCAGGCCGGGGGCGGGCGCGGCGCCTGCAAGGCTTGCAAGGCCCGCACCGCCGCCCGCGCGCGCGCCCGTGCCGGTGGAGGACGACGAGGAGGTCATCGTCGGGGAGGAGCTGCCGGCGGCGGAGAAGACGCAGCGCACGTCGCTGGCGGACCTCATCCGCGAGCGCGAGGAGCAGGCGAAGCGGCGCCGGAGTGGGGGCGCGAGCGCGGCCCCGGCGGCGGACAAGCCCAAGGCGCCCGCGGGCGGGGTGCTGGATGACCTGGACTACCTCTTCGGTCAGGCGGCGCGCGAGGAGCCGGACCGGCTGGAGGAGCTGGAGCGCCGCTTCTGGGCGCTGATGCGCATCATGGCGCGCAAGGGCCTGCTGTCGAACGAGGAGTTCCGGCGCGAACTGGACGACGAGGCCGGCGAGGGCTGAAGCCCCCCGCGCGGCCCCGGCGGTTTTCAGTCCACGGCCAGCGGCAGCCGCACGGTGAAGGTGGTGCCCTGCCCCACCGTGCTCTCCACGGTGAGCCGGCCGCCGTGGTTCTCCACGATGCCCTGGCAGATGGACAGGCCCAGGCCGGTGCCGCGCCCTTCCGGCTTGGTGGTGAAGAAGGGCTCGAAGATGCGCGCCAGGTTGCGCGGCTCGATGCCGGTGCCGGTGTCGCGCACGCGCACCACCGCCTCCTGCCCTTCCTGCGCGGTGACCAGGTGCACGGCGCCGCCCGGCGGCATGGCGTGGCACGCGTTGGTGATGAGGTTGACGAACACCTGCACCAGGTTGGCGCGCACGGCGGCCAGGGGGGGCACGTCGCCCGCGTATTCGCGGTGCACGGTGACGCGCGCCTGGGACACGACGTGTTCACAGAAGCCCACCGCCATGTCCACGACGGCGTTGAGGGACACCCGCTCCGGCCGGTCCTGCGCGGGCCGCGCGTAGCTCACCAGGTCGCGGGTGAAGCGCAGGATGCGGTGGCTGCTCTCCAGGATTTTCCGCAGCTTCTCCTGGTCCGCCGGGTTCGCGCCCGGCGTCAGGCGCGAGCGCTGCAGCAGCGCGTCCGCGTAGGTGGCCACCGCCGTCATCGGGTTGTTGATTTCATGCACCACGCTGGCCGCGAGCTGCCCGATGGAGGCCAGCTTCTCCGCGTGGATGATGCGCTTCTCCAGCTCCTTCACCACCGTGACGTCCTGGCCAATGGCGATGACGCCCTCCACCTCGCCGGGCTGGGTGAGCATGGAGGAGGTGGCGAAGGACACGCGCACCTCGCCGCCGTCGTGGGTGAGCAGGCGCGTCTCGAAGTTGTTCACCGACTCGCCGCGCATGGCCGCCGCCAGCACGGGGGCCAGCCGCAGCTGTTCGCTGTCCGCCACCAGCGAGGACAAATCCCGCCCCAGCACCTGCTCCTTGGACAGGCCGGTGAGCGCGCTCAGCGCCTCGTTGAAGACCACCACCTGCTTGTCCCGGTTCACCACCAGGATGAGCGCGTTGGCCTTCTCCAGCAGCTCCTCCAGGTACTTGCGCACGAACGTCAGCTCGTCGATGAGCTTCGCGTTCTTCACCGCCACGGCGACCTGACTGGCCAACTGGAGCAGCACGCGCTCGTCGTGCGCGATGTCCGCGTCCAGGCCGTCCGGGTACTCCATGTTGATGGCGCCGAAGAGCTGGCCGCTCGCGACCAGCGGGGCGCTCACCGCGCGGGTGCTGCCGTGGAAGAGCAGCGGCACTTCTTCCGAGATGGACACCCGGCCCTGCGGCAGGGACGCGAGCGACAGGTTCGTCTTCTCCACCGAGCGCTGGAAGAGCACCAGCGGTTCGTGCGCGCCCTCCTTGAGCCGGCCCTCGGCGTAGAGCGACGTGAGGCCGCCGGTGCGCGCATCCACGATGCGGATGCAGAAGGAGCGGCTGGGAAACAGCTCCTTCACCCCGCGCGCCACCGCGGCCACCAGCTCCTCCTCGCCGCCCACCTCCGCCACGCTGCGGCCCAGGTCCAGCAGCACGCCTTCGGTGCGCGCCTGCTCCAGCAGGGCCTTTTCGGCCACCACCAGCCGGCCGCTGATGACCTCCGTGTCCACGCGGGCGCGCACCGCCACGGTGTCCGCCTTGCGCGACAGGGTGAGCACCAGCGAGGTGCCGCTCGCCAGCACCAGGTCCACCTCGTGGGCCTGGCCGTCGTCGGGGGCGCTGGCGCCGGACAGGGCCTCTTCCACGTCGTCCACGCCAATGCCGTGTGATTCGCAGAAGCGGCGCAGCGCGGGGTTCACGGCCACGACGCGCAGGGACGCGTCACAGAGGGCCGCGGGCTCGTCGAGCGCGTCGAAGAAGGCCTGGAAGGCGTCGGGAGTCGGGGCTCCGGGCGGACGCACGGCGCGGACCTCACTCTTCATGGGACGTCGCCTTGTCGAGGTCGAGGATCTGCTGCGCCCCCACGTACGACTTCGTCTCGTAGCGGGTGATCTTCCCGATCTTCCGGACGATCTCCGCCATGCGCTCCGCCTCGCGGTAGATGATGTCCACCGGCCTCCAGGCGAAGTCCTCCTCCTTGAGCTTGCGCTTGAGCAGCTCCGCGTAGCCCATCACGGAGGTGAGGGGCTGGTTGAGCTCATGGGCCGCGGTGCCGGCGAGCGCGACGATGACCGCGCTCTTCTCGCTCTCCTCCAGCCGCGTCTCCACGTCCGACAGCTTGCGCTCCAACTGCACCCGATCCCGGAGGTCCGTGAAGATGCCCACGCTGAAGGACTCGCGGCCGCCCTCGTAGACGATGGAGGCCGTCATGTTCACGGGCACCCGCTCCCCGGAGCGGTGCACCAGCTCCTGGCGGATGAGCGACAGCCGGCCGCGCCCGCCCAGCTCCGGGCTGCGGATCTGCGCCATCACCCGCTGCGCGACGCCGGGCGGATAGAGCTGCAGGACGGTGAGCTTCTCCTGGGCCTCCGCGGCGGAGTAGCCGCACATGGCCTCCGCGCCCTTGTTGAAGAGGATGATCCGCCCCTTCAGGTCCGCGGCGATGATGGCGTCCACCGACGAGTCGATGAGCCGCTCCAGGAAGTCCTTCGTGTTGCGCAGCTCGTCCTCCAGCTTGCGCGCGTCCGTCACGTCGCGGAAGGACAGGATGGTGGCCGCGTCCTCGTCGCGCAGCGGCGCCGCGGACATGGACAGCGTGAGGCAGCGGCCCGCGGGCGTGCGCACCACCACGTCCACGCCCGAGCGCGCCTCGCCCCGTGACGCGGACGTCACCAGCTCCATCAGGACGCCTTCGTCCAGGGGCTGGGTGATTTGGTTCAGGTGCTTGCCGCGCGCTTCGTTCGCGGGCGTGTCCAGCATCTGCGCGCCGGAGGGGTTGAGCGACAGCACCCCGGCCTTGTCGTCCAGGATGGCCACGCCCTCGCTCACGTGGGCGAAGAAGAGCTGGTAGGGCTTGAAGGACGCGGCCTTCTCCTCCGCCGCCAGCCGCGCGGTCTGCACCGACTGGAGCACCGAGGCGCTGCGCAGGGCCACCGCCGTCGCGTGCGCCACCGTGGTGAGGAAGTCGATTTCGCGCGCGCTGAAGGTCCGGCGCCGGCCGGCCGCGCGCAGCAGCAGCACGCCGCGCACCTCGCCCCGGATGGGCAGGGGCAGCGCGGCGATGGCGTGGATGCCTCGCGCGGCCACGGCCCGGCGCTCCAGGTCGCCCAGCAGGGGGTGCGTGGCCGCCTCCTGCATCACCACCGGCTTGCCGGTGCGCACCACCTCGCGGATTTCAGGGTAGCGCGCCAGGTCGATGCGCAGGTCCTTGAGGCCCGGGTCGTCGCTGGCCGCGACGATGACGCCCTCGTCCGCGCCGCCGCCCAGCATCACCAGCGTGGCGCGCGCGATGTCCAGCTGCTCCGCCAGACGCCGTGTCACGCCGTGCAGGAGCGCTTCCACGTCGGAGCTCTCCGCGTAGTCGGCGGTGAGCTCCAGGAGCAGCGCCAGGTCCGTCTGGCTGCGGGCCTGCTCCTCGCGTTCGCGGTGGCGCTCGGCGGCGCGCTGCAGGCGCCAGGTGAGCTCGTGCGGCAGCCCCTGGTGGGTGAGGATGTCGGTGGGGCGCAGCGTGTCCACGGCGGCGAAGCCGCGGGGATCCGGCGACACCAGCGCGATGAGCGTGAGGTGCGGCCCGTTGAGGGACGTGAGCAGCTCCACCACCGCCGGGCCGCAGCCCGGGGCGGTGAGGTCCACCAACGCCAGGGCGGCATCGTCGGGGTTGTCCACCACGCGCAGCCCCGCGCGCTCGGCGGCGGCGTTCAGGGGCTCGCGGGCAACCGAGACCGGGGGGACGAGGACGATGCCGAAGGCGGGTTCCGACGGGGCCGACACGGGGGGCGGAAGACTCCGGAGCGAGGGGGCCCGGAGTCTACACGCCCCGTGGGGTCAGGGGCAGCCCGACTCGAAGGCACCCTGGTCCGGCGCGGCCCCGCAGAAGGGCAGGCCCAGCGACAGGCCCGCCTCACGCGCGGCGGAGGCCGGGGTGAGGTGGTAGTCGTCGCTGCCCGTGTTCACGAAGCCGGGGGCGCGCTCCTGGGAGCGCTTGTCCAGGCCGGCGTTCGAGCGCCACTCCGCAAGCCCCATCGCGGCGTTGTCCAGGCGGAACGTCACCGCACCCCCGCTGGAGAAGAAGAGGTTGCCGTCCATCACCGCGCCGCTCCGGCCCGCCCCTCCGCGCGCGCCCAGGCCGCAGCCGGCGAAGATGTTGTTGCGCACGTCCAGCCCCTGGCTCGCGCCGGTGGCGCCCTCGCCGAAGATGAGACACGCGCCGCTCAGGTTCCACACGGTGTTGTGCTGCACCTTCACGTTCACGGAGGTGTCCACGCGGATGCCGGTGCCCTCCTCACCTTCAGACTCACCCAGGCCGTCGTGGATGAGGTTGCGGCGGATGATGACGCGGGTGGGCGGGGCGCCCTCGCGGTAGCCGCCAATCTGGATGGCGCGCGCGTTGGCGTAGAGGACGTTGTCCTCCAGCGTGACGTCCGTGGGGGACAGGTGCACGACGATGCCCTCGCCCGCGGCGGAGGACACGCTGCGGTGGTTGTAGATGGTGTTGCCGCGCAGCGTGACGCGCGTGCACGTCTTGATGTCCGCGCCGTTCTCCCGGTTGTCGTGCAGCTTGTTGCGTTCCACGAGCAGGTTGTCGAACGGCGTGCCCGGCAGCGTGGCGCCACCTTCCGGCCCCAGGCACTGCACGCCGTCGCCGGAGTTGTGGTGGATGTCGTTGCCGCGCACCACCACGTTGCTCGCGGAGGTCTGCACCGCGACGCCGTGGCTGTCCTCGTCGCCCTTGTCGAAGTAGGAGATGGCGTTGTCCTCGATGAGGACGTCGTGGGCCTTCTCCGTCACGTAGACGCCCGCGCCCTCCGTGCCGTTCTTCACGATGCTCTTCTTCAGCACGCCGTGGTGCGCGCCCGCGCCCCGCCACATCACCGCGAACGCGGCCTCACCGCCCACGTCCACCGTGAGCCCCTCCACGTTCCAGTAGGCGCCGCTTACGTCCACCAGCGCCGTCTCCCCGATGGAGCCGCCCTTGAGGATGGCCGTGGCGCCCGGCGCGGACCGGAGCGTCAGCGGCTTCGCCGCCGTGCCCTGCTTCTCCTGGAGCTTCACGTGTTCGCGCCACGTGCCCGACTGGAGGAACACCGCCTCGCCGGGCTTCACCAGCGACAGCGCGCGCGCCACCGTGCGCAGGGGCAGGCCTTCCGTGCCGGCCGCGGTGTCATTGCCGTTGGGAGACACCCAGAGCACGCGCGTGTACTGCGACTCCGCGGGCGGTGGATCCGTGGGAGGCGGCGGATCCGTGGGCGGCGGATCCGTCGGAGGCGGCGGATCCGTCGGACCGTTGCTGCCACTGTCAGGGACACCGGCATCGGCGCGGGTGCCGGCATCGGGCGTGGGCACCGGACGGTTGACGATGGGCGGCGTTGTCGTACCCGGACTCCGTCCTATGGGCGCGGGTTCGACCTTGCCGGTACAGCCGACGAGGCCAGCGAACAATCCGGCGGAACAGACGATGGTCGTCAGGGGCAGGCGGAAGCGCATGTGGACTCCTCGTGGGGTTCACGGCGCGGGAAGGCGCTCGCGGGGTCGGCCGGCAACGGCAGCCATCGCGTCGCGCATTCCCCGGGCGTCAGGGTCGTGCGCGCCGCCTGGCTGCCAGGCCTTCAGGCAGGGAACGTGAATCCGCGCGGTTGGGCGCGACGTCGGGGACCCGCTCGTCACCGAGGGCGACAAAATCAGCCCCCTGCCCGGAAATGGCCACTGAACGGAAGTACCAATCCCGGGTGTCCGAAAGACTCGAGCCGCGCCCGGCGGGATGAAGCCTCCCGGCGAGGACACGGCTCAAGGCACGGCGGATGAACGCGGTCAGGGCGCGGGGGACGACGGGGCACCACCAAGCAGCCCATCCAGCTCGCCACGCTCCTCCAGCGCGTACAGGTCATCGCAGCCGCCGACGTGGCGACCCGCGATGAAGATCTGCGGCACGGTGTGACGGCCGCAGCGCTCCTTCATCTCCTCGTGCCGCGCTTCATCCGCGGCGACATTCACCTTCTGGAACTCGCAGCCCTTCTCGTTGAGCAGGTCCATGGCCTGGCGCGAATAGGGACAGGTGGGCTTCATGTAGACGACGACGTAGGGCATTCACGACCTCCTGCGTCGAAGGGTGGGGATGGCCTACCGCCTCCGCCACCCGACGCACGGACGTCCGCTCCCCTGCCCGCCTGCTCCTAACGGGCGCCAGACGCGGGCACGCCTTCTGGCAGCCTCGCGGAGGCCTCCTTGCCGCGGCCCCGCAGGTCCCACACGTACAGCACGCCCCACTGGAGCAGCGCGGTGGCGACGAACAGCAGCGGCCACAGCGGCGAGTACGGCAGGCGCAGCAGGTACAGCCCCACGTAGTACACGTAGAACTGGAGCACGAACGCGAGCAGCGAGTGCCGCCCGATGACGCTCGCCGCGCGCAGGTAGCGCGACAGGTGGCCAGCCTGCTCCGCGCGCATCAGGAGCCCCATCACCGCGAGCACCGTGCCGCCGTAGAGCGCGACGTAGGCAGGCCCCGGCGGGTACTTCTGCCCCTGCGAGGTGAGCGCCATCAACGTCGTGAAGCCCGCGCCGTGCCACAGATGGTGCACCGCGATGTGGAGCACCATCAGCACGCCGCCGAAGGTGGCGACGCCCAGGCCCACGTATTCGAAGCGCCGCGACACGCCCTTCACGTCCGCGCGGCCCCACGTTCCCAACCACTCCCCGAACATGCTGCCCACCAGGTACACGCCCATCCACGGCACCACCGGGAAGCTGGAGAGGAACACGTGCAGCTCGCGCTGCCCGAAGAAGGCCTCCTTGAGCGTCTGCGCCACGGCCGACTCCGGCCACCAGCACAGCGTCACCGCCCAGCTCGCCACGAACAGGCCCATGCCCAGCCACGCGCGCGTCCTGCCATCCAGCCGCGTCACCACCCACGGGCCCACGAGCAGCGCCAGGCCAAGGGTGTCCGTCACCGGCAGGATGCGCAGCAGGTACAGGGACTCCCCCGCCCAGAAGCGACACGTGGGGACGATGAGCAGGTGCCCCGCCGTGAGCAGGAACAGCCCCCGGCGCTGGAGCCGCTGGCGCAGGGGACCGAAATCGCGACTGCGCGAGTGCAGCAGCCCCAGCATCAGGCCGCTGATGACCATGAAGCCGGGCGTGGCCATCATCGTCAGGAGGTTCATGCGCTCGCGCAGGTGCGCGGCCTCTCCACCCAGCGGATAGAGATACGCATCCGCGAAGTGGGACAGGAACACGAGCAGCATCACCGTGCCCCGCATGGCATCCACCGCTTCCAGCCGCCCGGGCGCGGATCGCACCCCTGACACCTGCTCGCGCTCCATTGATTTCCCTTCTGGAAATGGCGCGCGGCTCGACGGTGCTCCCCCAACCACATGACCGACGGGTGCCTGCTCGGCGCGCCTGACCCACTGGAATATCACCGTCCGGGCCAATCACAAACATCCGATTGGCCGGCTCCTCTCCAGGCGAAACCCTTGTCACGCAAAAGAATCCGTCTCGTTTGGAGACCGACGGGATTGAGGGGGCTCCAGGCATTTTGCTAGGTAGGGGGTCATGTCTTCCCGACGCCCCGAAATCCTCGCCCCCGCTGGTGACCTGGAGTCGTTGCGTGCCGCCCTCGCCAGTGGCGCGGACGCCGTCTACTTCGGGCTCGATGAGGGGTTCAACGCGCGCGCCCGCGCGGAGAACTTCTCGCTGGAACGACTGCCGGACACGGTGGGACTCATCCACCGCGCCGGGGCACGCGCCTACGTGACGTTGAACACTTTGGTGTTCGAACCAGAGCTGCCGGTGGTGGAGCACCTGCTGCGAGGGGTGGCCCGGGCGGGTGTGGATGCACTCATCGTCCAGGACCCGGCGGTGGCGCTGTTGGCGCGGGCGGTGTGTCCTCAGTTGGAATTGCATGCCTCCACGCAGATGACGCTGTCCAGCGCGGAAGGGGCGCGGTTCGCCACGGGCCTGGGCTTCACGCGCATGGTGGTGCCGCGCGAGCTGTCGGTGGCGGAGATCCGCCGGCTGGCATCGCAGACGGACATCGAGCTGGAGGTCTTCATCCACGGCGCGCTCTGCATGTCCTGGAGCGGCCAGTGCCTCACGAGCGAGGCGTGGGGTGGGCGCAGCGCCAACCGGGGTCAGTGCGCGCAGTCGTGCCGGTTGCCTTACGACCTGGTGGTGGACGGCGAGACGCGCGACCTGGGCGAGGTGAAATACCTGCTCAGCCCCAAGGACCTGGCGGGCGTGAGGGCCGTGCCGGAGCTGGCGGACATCGGCGTGCACAGCCTGAAGATTGAAGGCCGCCTCAAGGGACCGCAGTACGTCTCCAGCACGGTGCAGGGCTATCGCCGGTGGCTGGACGGCGTGATGGCGGGGAAGCCCGACGGGGCGCGGCTGGCGAAGGACCTGGCGGAGATGTCGCTGTCGTACAGCCGGGGGTTCTCCCACGGGTTCCTTGCCGGATCCGACCACCAGACGCTGGTGGAGGGGCGCTTTCCGAAACACCGGGGGCTGTACCTGGGCCGCGTGAGCGCGGTGGCGGGCAAGGATGTGCTGGTGGTGCCGGATGACCGGCCGTGGACGGGCGCGTTGGGCCTGGGCGAGGAGCGGCCGGAGTCCGCGACGGGAGCGGTGTCCGCGCCGCTTTCGGGTGAGCCGGATCCGGCGGACGTGGATCCGCGTCCGGGCATGGGCGTGGTGTTCGACGCGGGCGCACCCGAGGACAAGCATGAGCCGGGCGGTCCCATCTTCCGCGTGGAGCGCGAGGGCGACGCCTGGGTGCTGGGCTTCGGCCACCCCGGGCCGGACCTGGGCCGCGTGGAGCCGGGGCAGCGCGTGTGGCTGAACAGCGACCCGGCGCTCGCACGGCGCACGGAGGGGCTGCTCGCGGAGGGTGAGCCCGAGGGCCGCATCCCGCTGTCGCTGTGGGTGTCCGGAGTGGAGGGCGCTCCGCTTCGCGTGCGGATGAGCACGGGGCGGCATTCGCGCGAGGCGGTAGGGACGACGCTGCTCGCGCCTTCGCGCGGTGCGGGCGTGGACGCGGCGCTGCTCAAGGACAAGCTGGCCGCGCTGGGTGGGACCTCGTTCCATCTGGCGGAGCTGGACTGCTCGGGCCTTGCGCCGGGGCTGCACCTGCCGGTGTCGGAGCTGAAGGCGCTGCGCCGCCAGTTGGTGGCGGAGCTGACGGCGGACGTGGAGCGGGGGCCCGCGCGGACCGTGAGCGCCGACGCGGTGGAGGACGGGGTCCGTCAGGGCTTGCTGGCGCGGATGGAAGCGCGGCCCGTGGATGCGGGCCCCCGGTTGCTGCCGCTGTGCCGGAATGAGGCGCAGTTGGAGGCGGCCATCGCGGCGGGCGTGGGTGAGGTGGAGCTGGACTGGATGGAGCTGGTGGGGCTCCAGCGCGCGGTGGAGCGGGCGCGGGCGGCGGGGCTGCGCGTCACCATCGCCACCGTGCGCGTGCAGAAGCCGGGCGAGGAGGGCTACGACACGCGCCTGGATCGGCTGCGGCCGGACGCGGTGCTGGTGCGGCACTGGGGCGCGATGATGCACTTCCTGGAGCAGCCGGCGGGGGCTTCGCGGCCGGTGCTGCACGGGGACTTCTCGCTCAACGTCACCAACTCGCTGACGGCGGCGCACCTGCTGGGGCTGGGGTTGGACACGCTGACGGTGTCACACGACCTGGACTCGGATCAGCTCTTCGCGCTGTTGGAGAAGGCGCCCGCGCACCGGTTCGCGGTGGCGCTGCACCACCACATCGCCACGTTCCACACCGAGCACTGCGTGTATTCACACACGCTGTCCAACGGGCGCGACTACCGGACCTGTGGACGGCCGTGTGAGAAGCACGCCCTCGCACTCAAGGATCGGTTGGGGCTGGAGCACCCGGTCATCGTGGACGTGGGGTGCCGCAACACGGTGTTCAACGCGCAGGCGCAGAGCGCGGCGTCGCTGGTGCCCCGGCTGCTGGAGCGGGGCGTGCGGCGGTTTCGGGTGGAGTTCGTGCGCGAGACGCGCGAGGAGGCCGCGCGCGTGCTGACCGCGTATCAGGAGCTGCTCGCGGGGCAGCTGTCGCCCATGGAGGCCGTGAAGCGCGCCGCCGTGCATGAGCAGTTCGGCGTCACGCGCGGCACCATGCAGGTGCTCAAGCACCCGGCCGCGAATCCGCATTGAAGTCCATGGGCGGCCAAGCTTCAACACAAGGCCTCCCCGAACTCACTTCTCGGGGAGGCCTTGCTTCTTCATCTTTCGCTAGCCGCCACACGGCATGCCGTCGACGTGGACCGGGAACGGTCTCGGACGACGTTCGACCTTGCCGCTGGGCAGCTGTCGAACGCATCTAAAAATGATGCTCCGACCGCAGTACCTACAGACGTACGTAGTCATCGCCTCCTCCTTTCGATTTCGTAGGAGGAGCCAAGGGGCGAGAGAGACAGCTTGAAGATTTTGTACCCTATCGCTATCTTTCCATCGACAAAGTGCTACCCCATGGCTCCAACGTGGGTGGTTGAAGGGAGTTCGGCTGCAACCGAACTCCCTTTTTTCTTCGTGAAGCCCACAATCAACACGAAGGTGTCAAATGCCCCATGCATTTGACTGGGGCTCTTCATGAATCTCCGGTCTTCTTCGCGGCATCCATCGCGGTGATGAGGCCGGGCATCAAATAAGGCTGCAAGCGTGGCCACTTAGCTATGGCCACGAGAGCTTGGTTGATTTCATCTTGTAGTGACGCAGAAGGACCAAGTTGAGCAGGAGCCTCGGAAATCACCGCATCCTGGCGGTCTTTCTTCCGAGCGATCGCTTCGACTGAGGAAGAAGCCGAATCTCTGCGCTCCTCCTTCTCCTTCACTCGGCGCTTGGGCACCCACCCGACAGGGTTACGCGACCAGTCTACGTAGGACTCCAAGCCTGTACGTGCCCGAGATAGGTACGTCTTCAGCGAATTGGGAGCCAGCGACTCTTTCCGGGCCAGTCGATCCGCAAGGGCATCCAGATTCTTCAACGTCCAGGCCACGTCGTCGGGCTCGTGTGGAGTCCGATAAGCGACCAGCTTTCCGATGGCAGCGGCGAATACTTTGGATCCATCTCCGAAGTACACAGCGGCCGACCGAGACAGCCAGTCCTGGGCCTCTGCCACACTTTCACCCACCCGAAGAGGGGCCTCTGGAGTCTGTTCGCTCATCGCGGTCATCATATATTCCCTGTCTCCCAGCCTGTCAAGCGTCAAAATACTTCCGGTCCACCCATAAACCATTGATTCTACAGTGATCTACGGCCATTCGACTCAACGGGATAAAATACCTTCTCGATCTAAAGATCGAGATCGTGACGATACCATCACGATCCTTTACTTCATCTAGATCGAGTTCACTCAAACTCCTGCTTTTACTCAGAAAAAAAAACTATCGAAAGAGCGACATACGCGATCCGGACAATAAATCGATTCGGGCTCGCCATCTAACCCACCGTGATCACTAGAACTTAAGCCCGACACGAAGGCGAACTCGAAGATCGTCAAGTAACGTCACATGCCGATCCTGCGCGGCATCCTTTACTGGGTGTCCGTTCATTCGTGGAATAACGAATCGAACGAATCGTAGGTCTCGTCTCCGCGTTGGACAGCCGTTCAGCATAGATGGCCACATGCAGGGGCCATCTACCGCTACTCACGGATGGACCTTCACGACCATGAACCAGCTACCTGGGTTAGTGCTGTCCTAGGTCCAGAGTGCGGCGCGCTCGCCGGTTGAGACGGCGTGACAGATGACTCGGCGTGGACGCCAAGTCCGCTTCTGTGGAGCAGTCCCGACTGGAAAAGTTCACGGCAGGCAACTGAAACTTACGGACGTGGCTGTCGAGGATGCATCGCAGCGACTCACGCCATCTCCCCAGATCTGACGCCAAGACATGGGGCAAGACGGATGACCCGATAGTCCTGCGCCGGAACGCAGATTTACCGCGTAAATCTTGAATGATGCGTTCGTTGCCGTCGGAGGGGCGAGGCTCCTTTTACGGGCCTCGATCTTCTTCTTACTTCAGGCCGCGTGGGTCCTGGGGTTGAGCACGTCCCGGTGGGGTGCGTCGCCTTGCAACCACCGCACCCTCAGGAGGGCGCCCAACACCGTCATCGCTGCGAACAATCCCCAGGTGAAAGGGGTATCGACCAGCAAATTGATCACGGAGCCCCCGAGAGTCGCGTCGGCATGGTCGAAGAACACCGCGTCCGCCTTGATGACGACGGCCATGGCGACCAGCAACGGCCCGCTGAAGAGGACCGCAAGGCAGGCCCAGCCCATCAGGTCTCGGAAGCCCTGGAAGAAGCTCCGAGGTGACGCCGGCGCCGAGCCCAGGATGTCACGCCCATCGCGAGGACTCCGCATCAACCAGCGCAGCAGCGGAATCCCGACCAGCAGCGCGCTCCAGAGCATCATCCAGAGAAAGACCTCCGCTGGCGTTGGCGGTGGCGGGCAGTCAACGATCGTGAACTGCATGGGTGCGTCCTCCCTCCCGTGCAGTCTACGCCGCTCAGGCCGCGCGGGCTGGAGAGGACTCGGAGGCGGGGGCCGGGAGGTTCACCGGCTCACCGTCCGGGCCCAGCACCACCGGGGCGATGCCCAGCTTGCGCTCCACGAACGCGTGGCCCAGGTAGATGAGCGGCGTCAGCCCCAGCGCCACCAACAGCTTCGCCGCGTACGACGAGTAGATGATTTTCACGATGACGTCATGGGGCAGCACGCCCGTCCACGCGATGTACTGCACCACCGCCGTGTCGATGAGCTGGGACACCACCGTGGAGCCCGTGGCGCGCAGCCACAGCATCCGGTTGTTCGTCGTGCGCTTGAGCAGGTTGAACATGCCGATGTCCGCGAACTGGCCCACCAGGTACGCCACCATCGACGCCATCAGGATGCGCTGCGAGCCCGCGAAGACGTTGTTGAACGACCCCGCCACCGTCCCGCTGTAGTCCTTCGCCAGCGTCATGGGCGCCCACTCCACCCGCACCGCCACGGCGATGACCGCGAAGGTGAAGATGGCCATGAAGAAGCCCACCCACGTGATGAAGCGCGCCGCCCGCTTGCCGTAGAACTCGTTGAGGATGTCCGTGAGCAGGAACGTCACCGGGAACGTCAGCATCCCCGCCGACAACACCACCGGCATCGAGCCCAGGTGCACTTCGAACAGCTTCACCCCGATGATGTCGCCCACCACCAGCGAGGTGATGAACACCCCCGCGAGCACCATGAAGAGCTGAATCCGCCTGTCCAGGTTCATCCGACGTGTCCTTCGTGAGCCAGGCACCACTCCCAGGATGCCGACCCCGGGACGCCCCGGAGCTAAGCACAACCTCCCGGGGTCGTCGCTTGGTCGCCCACCCCCAGGGCGGGCGCTGCTGCCTACTCGGGCAGGTAGTACAGCGTCCCCGGTCCCGGCAAGCCTTCCACCCCGTCCGGACTCCCCTCGCCCGACGGCACGAGGCGCGGCCGGTAGACGCCCAGCACCGTCTGCTCGGTGGTCGTCGGGTTGTCGTAGCGGTGCACGAACCCGCGCGGCACCTGGAAGGCCATGCCCCGGACCACCGGCTGGCCCTGGAGCAACAACCCCGCGCCCAGCACCAGCTCGCACCCTTCGGTGTGCCCGTCCACGCGCGGTGGGATGCGGCCTCCTGGATCCACCCGCAACCGGTAGACGCCGTAGGTCGCGCCCTCGTGGATGACGTCCACCCGGCCGAAGGGATGCGCCTCCGTGCGGTAGAGCATCTCCTCCGCCGTGCGGTGCACCTGGAGCGAGGGGATGGCCCACCCGCCCAGCGCCTCCGGCTTCGTCACCCGCACCGTGGCCGCCTGCACCCGCGCGTGCGGCGCGGCGTCCGTGGGCGGCGCCAGGATGTACCGGCACACCGCCTCCGCCGCGGACTCCAGCAGTTCGAAGCGGCACGCATCCAGGAGGAAGCGCAGCTCTCCCGCCAGTCGGCCGTAGTGCACCGTGTTCGCCAGCTTCCCGCCCACCGCCGCCTGCCGTGCGTCCAGGAAGAGCGCCACGTCCAGGCGCAGCGGCTGCGGCGTCACGCGCTCGCGGTTGTAGAGGCCCACGATGCAGTCCACCGTGAGCCCGCGCAGTTGCATCACGTCCAACGGACGGCCCTGCGCATCGGTGACGAGGGGATGGATCAACGCGGGCTCGTCGCTCACAGCTGGGCGCTCCTTCCACCGTCCAGGGCGATGACCTGTCCGGTGAGGTACGGCGCCTCGCGCGCCAGGAAGAGGACCGTGCGCGCGACATCCTCCACGCTGCCCTCGCGGCCCATGGGGACACGCTGGAGTTCAGCCTGTCGCGCCGCTTCGTCGAAGTGCTCGGGGAAGGCCACCACGCCAGGGGAGATGGCGTTGACGCGCACATGCGGCGCCAGCTCCACCGCCAGCGCGCGCGTCAGCATCACCAGCCCCGCCTTGCTCACCGAATAGTGCGCGTAGTGGTTCACCGCCCGCTCGCCGCCGATGTCGGTGAGGTGCACCACCACCGGGTCCTTCCCCGCGCGCAGCGACGGCAGCAGCGCCTGCGTCAGGAAGAAGGGCGCGTCCACGTTCACACCGAGCATCTTGCGGTACTGCTCGCGGGTGATGGCCGCGAAGTCCACGCGCTCATACAGGCCCGCGTTGTGGACGACCACGTCCAGCGCGGGATGCGCCTGCCGGACCTTCGCGCCCAGCGCGTCCACCGCCTCCGGGTCGGAGAGGTCGGCGCCGTACAGCGTGACGTCGCGGCCAAGCGCCCTCAATTCATCCGCCAGCGACTCCAGCGAGCTCACGGAGCGGTTCGCGTGGAGCGCCAGGTCATAGCCGGCACGGCCCAATGCGCGAGCCACCGCGCTTCCGACGCGTACGCCCGCGCCCGTGATGAATGCGGTCCCCATATGCGGGCCCTGCCTAACAGGCCCGCTCGCGAAAGGCATCCGGAGCCTTTTCCGCCACGAAACGCCGCGGGGCGATACCCGGAGACCCCTCTCCAGGTACCGCCCCGCGTGTCCCCTGCGTGCTGCTGTCGTCCCCTGCTGCGTTCGTCCCCTGCTGCCGTCAGAAAGCTTCGACTACGGGTAGTAGGCCGCCGCGTGCACGGTCACCCAGCGGCGCCCGGCGTACGGCACCCAGACCCACTCCGTCACCGCCTGGTAGTCGCCCGCGATGTAGCGCTGGTCGTAGTAGCCCGGCGTGCAGCGCACGTGGCGCCCGCGGCGGCCCTGGGCCACGCACTGCTCCGGGACCCAGACCTGCTCGTAGCGCGCCGGCACCCAGCGCTCCACCGTCTGCAGCTCGTAGCGGCCCCGCGAGTCCACCGGGCGCGGCATCGGGCGGGCATCGCAGTTCGGGCCGCGGCACCCCACGAAGCGGCGCGTGCGCGCGTCGTCATCCTCGTAGCGGAACGCCTGGCCCTGCGGAACCTCCCACCCGCCCCGGCTCTGGTGCCCCCACTTCGCATCCGCCCGCGTCGGCCCGCGCCAGTCTTCCGCGAACGCCGAGGAGGAACCGAGCAGCAGTGCAGCGAAGGCCAGGGTCGAGAGCGCAGTCTTGAAAGCCATGTCTTCCATCCTCCGTTGTGTTGCTTGTCCTGACTGACGGCCCCCCCGCCGAAACATTCAAAGTCCGTCGGGTCCCGTGCAGCCCCAGGTGACGGGAGGCGGTGGATGTGGGTACACCTCATCCCATGTTCCACCGCGATGGCCCCACCTTCCGGGAGCTGACCCGGCAGGCCCTCACCTCCGTCGAGCACGGCTACGACCTGCTCGCCCCCAAGTTCGAGCACACCCCGTTCCGCACGCCCGATGCGGTGCTCAAGGCCTCGCTCGCGCAGGTGGGCCCGGAAAGGAGCGTGGGCGCCGCGCTGGACGTGTGCTGCGGCACCGGCGCCGCGATGCGCGTGCTGCGCCCCCTTTGCCGCGACCGCGTCGTCGGACTGGACCTGAGCCAGGGGATGCTGGACGAGGCGCGCCAACTGCTCCGGGATGCGCCCGGGGACGCGGCGCTCGACTTCGTGCGGGGCGATGCGCTGGAGCTGCCCTTCACGGAGGCGTTCGACCTGATCACCAGCTTCGGCGCCTTCGGGCACATCCTGGAAGCGGACGAGCCGCGCCTGGTGAAGGGCATCGCGCGGGCGCTGAAGCCGGGAGGGCGGTTCGTCTTCGTCACCGGCCATCCGCCGTCCGCGCTCAACCCCGGCTACTGGGTGGCGAAGGGCTTCAACGCGGCCATGCGCGTGCGCAACGCGCTCTGGAAGCCGCCCTTCGTCATGTACTACCTGACGTTCCTGGTGCCCCGCGCCCGCGCCCTGCTGGAGGCGGAAGGCTTCACCGTCGAGGTGCGCGAGGGCGGCATGCCGAAGCCCTTCACCGGCCTCGTCACCGTGCACGCCACGAAGCGCTGAGCGTCGCTCAAGGCCCCGGCGCGGACGCTTCTTCGGACCGCGCGTACTCCACCGCGAGCAGTTCGTACTCCACCGGGCCGCGCGGGCGCTCCACCAGGACGACCTCTCCGGCCTCCTTGCCCAGGAGCGCGCGCGCCAGCGGGGACTCCACACTCAACCGCCCCGCCTTCACGTCCGCTTCGTCCGGCCCGACGATGCGGTAGCGCATCTGTTCGCCCTCCTCGTCCTCCAGCACCACCCACGCGCCGAAGAAGACGCGCCCCGCCTGCGAAGGATCCGGCTCCACCACCCGCACCTCTTCCAGGATGGCCGCGACCTCACGCGCCCGGCGCTCGCGCTCACGCCTGCGCACGCCCGCCTCCAGCTCCGGCCAGTCCTGGGGCACCGGCCCCTGCGAGGCCAGCAGCTCCTCCTGGAGCGCGCGGTAACCTTCCGGGGTGATGTAGCGCTGCTCCCCCGCCGTCGTCCGGGGACGCATGGGGGTGAGCCCCTCGTCACCGCCCCCGTCTTCCTTCGTGAACGCCTTCGACATGGGCCGCTCCCTCCTCGGGGAGATTTCTCAACGTTTCCCGGGATTTGCACGCCGGGCACGCACCCCTGCCTGGTTCCGTTCCGACGCAATTTTATCGCCGAGACGGACTCTGACAGAATGGGCGGCATGCACCTGCCCCGAGCCGTGCCCCGCTTCGAGCATCGCCTGGCCGTCCGTCTGCGCGGCATGCTGCCGGTGTACACGCGGGACGTGTCGGAGAGCGGCTTCTGCGCGGACATGCTCCAGCCGATGAAGGCGGGCGACGTGCTGGAGGGCGCGCTGCTCCTGGGGGACGAAGAGGTTCCCTTCCAGGGCGAGGTGATGTGGACGCGCCGCTCCGCGGGGGAGCGCACGCGGGGGCGCTACGGCGTGCGCTTCGTCACCATCAACGGGGACTTCCAGCGGCTGCTGGTCGCCTACCGGCGCCTGCAGGGCAAGCGCCTGGTCCGCTGGTTCACCTGAGCGCGGCTCAGGTGCCGCTGGTGGGCGCCGGCTGGACGGGCGTTTCGGTGGGGGCGCCGGGCGCGGGCGTCACGGGCGCGGGCGTCACG